>DASSNI010000176.1:0-8760 GCA_035701385.1 Candidatus Limnocylindria bacterium
CCGCCAGCGTTTGTCCTGAGCCAGGATCAAACTCTCCGAACAAACAAAACAGTGGTCTTGCCCGAAGGCTCCACCACCGTTCAAGTTCAGACTTGGTCCCGCTGACTCGTGTGGGTTCCTGTCACTCTTCAGCTGTTAAGCGCACGTCTACCGATCGAGATCGGCTTCGTTCGATTGCGAGGCCTCCGTAATGGAACCCCTTGCGGCAAGCTGCGCGGCCTGTGCGACCGCCGTTCTTGCAGCGCCATAGCCGGCGAACCGCCGGCGCGAGGTGGAATCTTACGCTGCCACCTGCCGAGCGTCAAGCGAGCGTCAGAGCCTCAGACGGTCAGGAGTGCTCGACCTGGCGGCGACCCTGCAGCGAGCGGATGAGGGTCACGTCGTCGGCGTACTCGAGGTCGCCGCCCACCGGCAGTCCCCGCGCGATGCGGCTCACCACCGGCACGTGGCGCCCGATGAGGTCGGCCAGGTACATGGCCGTGGCCTCTCCCTCGAGGTTCGGGTTGGTGGCCAGGATGACCTCGCCGATATCCCCCACCGCGACGCGCTCCACCAGCTCGCGCGCCTTGATGCGCTCCGGGCCGATGCCATCGATGGGGCTGATGGCGCCATGCAGCACGTGGTAGCGGCCGCGGAACTCACCGGTGCGCTCGATGGCCAGCACATCCAAGGGCTCCTCCACAACGCAGATGCGCGACGGGTCGCGACGCGCGTCCGAGCAGATCGCGCAGGGATCGACTCCGACGTCGGTGATGTTGCAGCACACGCTGCAGTAGGCCACCTGCTCCTTGACCGCGATGAGCGCCTCGGCCAGGCCGCGCGCCTCATCGGCCGGAGCGCGGAGCACGTGGTAGGCGAGTCGCTGGGCCGTCTTGCGGCCAACGCCGGGCAGACGGCTGAGCTCCTCGATCAGCCGCGCGACCGGCGCGATGAGTCCCGTCACGCGCTCAGCGCAGGCCGGGGAGGGATCCGCCGAGGCCCGGCATGCCGGGCAGCCCCATGCCGCCGGCCACGCTGGCCATCCGCTCGCGCTCCAGGTCCTTGCTGCGGGCAATCGCGTCGTTGACGGCGGCCAGCACCAGGTCCTGCAGCATGTCGACCTCCTCGGGGTCGACGGCGGAGGGATCGATCTCGATGGCGCGAATCTCCTGCGCGCCGGTGATGACCACGCGCACGGCGCCGCCGCCGGCCGTGGCCTCGAGCGTCGTCTCGCGCAGCTCCTCCTGCGCCTGCGCCATCTGCGTCTGCATCTGCTGCGCCATCTTCGCGATCTGGCCGATGTTCACGGCTGGCTTCTCCAACTAGGGGTGTTAGCGGACTTCGGGTGCGTCGATCAGCTCGCCGCCGGTGACACGCAGCACACTGTCGAGCAGTGCCTGGCCTTCCGTGTCGGCCGGGTCCGCGGCGACGGCCTGCTGCACGGTGAGCGGCTCGAGCTCCACGTTGCTGGCCACGCAGTCCACGGCCCAGCTGCCGCCCAGCACGCTGCCCAGCAGCTGCTCGATGGCGGCGGATCGGTTTCGGGCCTTCTCCCGCATGAAGCCGCGCTCCTCCGGGAAGGCCAGCGTCAGGCGCGCGCCGTCGATGCTGACCGGCCGGCACTCGCTGAGCAGCGGCTTGATGGCCGGCGAGGCGTGCGCCACCACCTCGGCCCAGCGACCGCGCAGCGCCGCCACGTCCTCCGGGATGGGGGCAGCGCCGACCGGCTGGGGTGCGGGCCTGGGCTTCGGCTCGGGCTCGGCCGCGGGCGGCGGCACCTTGGCCGGCGCTTCCGCGACCGGCTTCGGTGGCGTGGCGGCCTTCGGCTCGACGGGGCTGGGCGCGGCCGCGGCAGAGCCGGTGGCGGGAGCGGCAACGGGGATGGGCCTGACGCTCTCGGCCGCCGGCTCCACGGCCAGCAGCTCCATGGCGAGCCGCGAGCGGCCCTCGCGAGCGCCGGCGGCCGCGGCCTCGGCCAGGGTGCGGAGGATGGTCGCCAGGCGGCGGGCGGTGGCCGGCTCGCCGGCCGAGGCCAGCAGCTGGGCGCGCGCCGCCGTCTCCGCCTGCGCCGCGACCTGGGCCATGTCGCGCCCGCCATCGGCCAGGGCCTCGATGCGGTCCAGGGCTGCCGGCGCGTCTCCGCGCAGGTAGGCGGAAAGCAGCGCCGCGATGGCCTCGTCATCGGCCAGGCCGACGGCCTCGCGCACCGCATCGGCGGTCACCCGGTCACCGGCGTAGGCCAGCACCTGGTCGAGCAGCGACTCGGCGTCGCGCATGCCGCCATCGGCCAGGCGGGCGATCAGCTGCAGGGCATCCGCATCGGCCTCGGCGCCCTCGGCGCTGGTGATACGGGTCAGCTTGCCGACGATGGTATCGGCGGGCAGGCGTCGGAAGTCGAAGCGCTGGGTGCGGCTGATGATGGTGGCCGGCACCTTGTGCGTGTCGGTGGTCGCCAGGATGAAGACCACGTGGTCGGGCGGCTCCTCGACCATCTTCAGCAGCGCGTTGAAGGCGTGCGCGCTGAGCATGTGGACCTCGTCGATGATGTACACCCGGCGGCGCAGCTCGGCCGGCGCCGTCAGCGCGCGCATCACCAGGTCGCGCGCGTCCTCCACCAGCCCGTGGCTGGCGGCGTCGATCTCGATGACGTCCAGTGCCCGTCCCTCGCGGATGGCGACGCAGGCTGCGCAGCTGTCGCACGGCTCGCCATCGGCGTCGCGGTTCGTGCAGTTGATGGCCTTGGCCAGGATGCGGGCGGTGCTGGTCTTGCCCGTCCCCCGCGGCCCGACGAACAGGTAGGCGTGCGCCGTCCGATCCGCGGCCACCGCCCGGCGCAGGGTGGCGACGATGGGGTCCTGGCCCAGCAGCTCGCGGAAGCGCTGCGCGCGCCAGCGGCGATACAGGGCACGGTGCTGGTCGGCGGGCTCCGGGGTGTCGGCTGCGGAGATGTCGGGCTCGGTGGGCATCAGCGTGGACATGGTTCGGACAACCGTACACCGATACGGCGCGGCGAAAATCGGTCGTGCACCCGGTGTCGAACGGCGGCCTCCGCACACGCGAGGATCGTCCGGCTCCAGCCAGGTCGCCCCACGGCACCCGAAGGCGGTCGCTTACCGCTGCTTCCTTCCGGACCTGACGGGGTTCACGGACCTTCGCTGCGTGGGACCCGACTTTCAACGTCGGTCGATCTCGTGGGAGGCGGAGGCACGTCGGCCTCGACCGGGGATTCAGCCCCGCTGTAGCGGATTGCGGGTGCAGGGCACCGCTAGTTCCCCGCCTAGCACGACCGGCCGGGATGGTAGCAGAGTGCCGGATGGGTGGCGGAGAGGGGGGGATTCGAACCCCCGACGGGTTGCCCCGAACCGCATTTCCAG
Organism: Candidatus Limnocylindria bacterium; assembly: GCA_035701385.1. Lineage (GTDB taxonomy): Bacteria > Chloroflexota > Limnocylindria > QHBO01 > QHBO01 > DASSCW01. The sequence goes on from DASSNI010000176.1 coordinate 3,354, forward strand.
TGCGGCGCCATAGGCCTCTAGGCGACCTCTCCGCGGACGCGACACGCGTACACGGCAATCACGGGAAGCGTGCCGGGTGGGGGTGGTGGCGGAGAGGGTGGGATTCGAACCCACGGTGCTCATCGCACACCGCTTTTCGAGAGCGGCACCTTAAACCACTCGGACACCTCTCCGCGGGCGAGTCTACCAGAGGGCCTGGCCGATGCCTCGGCCGCACCTCGCCGCGTGGCGCTATCAGGCGCTGGCCGGCGCCTCGGACGCGAGCCGGCGCGCCTCCGCCTCGCGGACGCCGGAGACAACGCTCAGCTGGTGCGGCAGTGCCCGGTCGCGCGCCAGCTGGACCACCGAGCCGGCCGCGCCCTGGCGGTCGTCCGGCATGGCGTACACCAGGGCGTGCACCCGGGCCTCGACCAGCGCGCCGACGCACATCGGGCAGGGCTCGTGCGTGGTGAAGATGGTGACCTCCGACAGGCGGCGCGGCTCGAGCTTCCGCGCGGCGGCCTGCAGGGTGAGCAGCACGGCGTGGGCGGTCGGATCGCGCTCCAGGGCCATCCGATCATGGTCGCGCGCGATCATGGCATCATCGAGAACGGCGACGGCTCCGACGGGAGCCTCTCCCTCTTCTCCACCCCGGCGGGCCTCAGCGATCGCCTCGGCCATGAAGAGCTCGTAGTTCATCGGTCCCCACGAAGCGCTGGAACGCCAACGGCGTCGCCGGAGTCTAGCAGAGGACCGGCATAAATCCTGCTTTCGACCCTGGGCACCAGACCGATGACCAAGCGCACCTCACGACCGTCTCGAACCGGTGGCCGCCGCCTGCGAACCGCGGCCGGCGTGGCGCTGCTCGGCGCCGTGTTCGGGGTCGCGCTGCTGGCCCCCCTGCCCGTCGCCCACAACACCGCTCAGGCAGAGGTGCTGTCCAGCGTCGAGAAGCGGCTGCCCGGCTGGAGCATCGTGCGCACCCGCAGCTCATGGGAAGGCGCGTGGACGGTCGTCGCCGCCTGCGGCATCCAGCGCCTCGGCTTCCAGTGGGTGCCGGGGCATGGCCTGCAGCCGGGCGAGGCGTGGCTCCACCCGGAGGACAGCTACGCCCGCAGCCGGCTGGCCGCCGTCTCGGACGACTACCGATACCTGGTGTGGCTGGGCGACCCCGTTCGGCAGCACACGCTCAGCTGTCAGCAGGAGATGGCGCGCATCCACGCCGGCCGCATCGGCGGCTACCTCGACTGACGCCGAAGCCACGGCCCACCGAGGCTGTTGCAGCGCTGGGTAGCATGGGGCGCCATTGGAGGTTGGCGTGGAGGAGCGGGCCATCGACCGTCGCGGCGGATGGACGCGGCTCGACTGGGCGGCCCTGGCGCTGGTCACCCTGGGAGCGGCGGCCGTCCGCCTGCCCGCGCTGAACCGCCCGCTAGGCTTCGTCTTCGACGAGATCTTCTACGCCCGCAACGCCTGCCGCTACGTGATCGGCACGCCGGAGTGCGGCATCGACGAGCTGGCCAGCCGCGCGCATCCGCCGCTGGGCAACTGGATCATCGGCATCGGCATCAAGGCCTTCGGCTTCGAGGAGTTCGGCTGGCGGATCATGGCCGCCGTCGCCGGCACCATCTCGGTCGCGCTCCTCTACCTGCTGGTGCGGCACCTCCTGCGCCGCGCGTCGTCGCGCGTGGCCACGGTCGGTGCGTTCGCCGCCGCCGGGCTGCTGGCCGGCGACTTCCTGCACCTCGTCCAGTCGCGGATCGGGATGCTGGACGTCTTCGTCACCACCTTCGTCATCGCGGCGATGCTGTTCGCGGTCAGGGATCGCGACCGACCTGCGGCGCAGCCGTGGGGACGGCGGCCGCTGGGGCGCCTCAGCGCGCTGGCGCTGCATCGCCCCTGGCGGCTGCTGGCCGGAATGGCGCTCGGCGCGGCAGTGGCCGTGAAGTGGTCCGGCGCGTACGTGGCGCTCGCCGTGATCCCGCTCACCGTCGCCTGGGAGATCGCCCGCTGGCGGACCACGGAAGAAGGCGAGCCGCGGCGCAGCTGGGGTCGCGCGGCGTGGCTGGCCATCCGGTCCGAGGGAATCCGCACGCTGCTGCTGCTGGGCCTGGTGCCGGTGCTCGTCTATCTGGCGTCGTACATCGGGCGGATGCCCGGCGTGGTCATCGGCCTACCGTGGCAGGAGGGCACCTTCTGGCGCGGCGTGTGGGACCACCAGCAGGCGATGATCACCTTCCACACCACCCTCGCCGGCAATCATCCGTACGAGTCGCCGCCCTGGAGCTGGCTGCTCCTGAAGCGCCCGGTGGCCTATTCCTTTGACAGCAGCAACGGCTTCCGCGAGATCCTGGCCATCGGCAGCCCGCTCGCCTGGGCGCTGGGCCTGGCTGCCCTGGTGGGGCTGACGGCGCTGTGGGCGCGCAAGGGATGGCGCGTCCGTGGGCCGGCGGCGCCGGTGGTGGTGGCAGCGATCGCCACGTACCTGCCCTGGCTGTCGCTGCAGGGCGACCGCAGCCAGGTGTTCCTGTGGTACATCCTGCCGACGCTGCCCTTCCTCTACGCCGCGTGCGGCGTCCTGCTGGCGTGGAGCTGGCACTGGATGGCGGCACGGGTGGGCGCGGTGGCCGTCGGCGTGGCGCTGGTCGCGCTGTTTGCCTTCTTCTTCCCGGTGCTGACGGCGCTGCCGCTCGATGAGGATGGCTGGCGCACGCGGATGTGGCTCACCGATTGCGCCCGCCCGGGCGCGCCCACTCTGCAGCTGCCGGACGACGAGATCAGCGACGGGGCACCTCCCTCCGGCTGGTGCTGGATCTGAGCGACCCTGGTCCGCGGCGGCTGGACGCGTGCGCGATGATGCGTCGGTGATACGGAGGCTGCCCAACCCCGTTCCACCATCGGGAGCGACCGAACTCGGCCGCGAGCCGCATCTATGACCGATACCGCTCAGCCGCCTGACGACGCGCTCCTTGCGGAACGACTCCGGTCCGGTGACCGCGAGGCGCTCGGCGAGCTGTACGACCGCTATGCCTCGGTCGCGATGGCGGTCGCCGTGCGCGTCGTGACGGATCGCGAGCTGGCGGAGGACCTGGTGCACGATGCGTACGTGGCGGTGTGGCAGAAGATCGATCGGTTCGATGCGTCGCGCGGCAGCCTGCGCGCATGGCTGCTGACCATCGTCCGCAACCGCGCCATCGATCGGCTGCGTGGCACGCGGCCGAGCATCGAGGTCGGCGAGGCCGATGAGCAGTCGCTGCTGCGCACCGGTCCCAACCCCACCTGGGAGGCGGCGTTGCAGCAGCGCTCCGCCAGCGAGCTGCGCCATGCGCTGGAGTCGCTGCCGCAGGAGCAGCGGCAGGCCGTGGAGCTGGCCTACTTCGGCGGCCGCACCTACCGCGAGATCGCCCAGCTCACCGGCGTGCCGCAGGGCACCGCGAACGGGCGGCTGCGGCTGGCGCTGGCCAAGCTGCGCGACAGCCTGAGCCTGACCGATGCCGCTCCCCTGTCGGTGCAGGCCGAGCCGGTGCGGGCGGAGGGCATTGACCGATGACCCCACTCCGCTTCGGCTGCCAGGACGTGGACGAGCTCGCCGGCGCGCTGGCGCTCGGAGCCGTGGACGCTGACCAGGCTCGCGCGGCGCGCGAGCACCTTTCCTCCTGCCCTGAGCCGCATGCCGAGCTTCGCTCCCTGCTCGGAGCCGATGCCGTCCTGGCGGCCGGCCTGGACCCCGTCCAGCCCAGCGCCGCGCTGCGCGAACGGCTGATGGCCTCCGTCGACGCCATGCCGCGTCGCCCAGAGGCCGCGATGTCCGTTGCGGAGCCTCCGGCGCGGCGCGGCTGGCTGGACTGGCTGTCGCCGCAGCTCGCGCGCCCGATGGCGCTGGCCGGCGTGGGTGCCGCCCTGGCGCTGGCCGTGGTCAGCGTCTCGCTGGCGGGGCAGCTGGGCGACCGCGACCGCGCCCTGCGCGCCGTGGCCAGCGCGCTGGCTGCCGATGCGCCGGCGCATCGCGTGGAAGGCCCGGCCGGACGCGGATACGTGGTCGACACGGAAGGAGCCGGGGCCGCCTTCATCGTCGCCGATGTCCAGGGTCCGCTGGCGGCGGACGAGCTGTACGAGCTCTGGTTGATCGGGCCGGAGGGGCCGGTGGACGTGGGTGTCTTCCGGCCACGCAACAACGAGATCACGGTGATTCCGGTTGAGCGGGACCTGTCCGGCTTCGAGACCTTCGCGGTGACCGTCGAAGCGGAGCGGGTCACCGCCCCGACGGGCGACCCGGTGATGGCAGGTGCCATCGGCTCCTGACCTCGGTCACCCCGCCTACGGAATGACGACCGCGGCCAACGCGTAGCCCGCGATGCCCGCCGCCAGGCACAGCGCGAACGAGCGCCGTGGCGCGATCAGGACTGCCGCGGCAGTTGCCACCAGGATGGGCAGGTCGACGACCTGCCGCTCGGGCGTGATCAGGGAGAGCGTCGCCAGGCTGGCGAAGATCGCCGCCGGGACGCGCGACAGGATGGCGTCGGCGCGTGCCGACGGCCTGGGCAGGAGCACCATGGCGCCCAGGCGACTGCCGTAGGTGATCGCCGCCAGCGCGAGCACCACGAGCGCGCTCACGCGGCCTCCCGCGCCGGCGGGTCGCCGGGGAGCGCCACAAGCAGTCCGGCGATGGCCGGCGCCAGCGCACGCCAGTCAGGCAGCACGAAGCAGATGACGGCGGTCAGCGCAGCGGCCGCCACTCCGCGCGCGGCCAGCGACCAGGTCCGGGCGGTCAGCGCCGCCAGGCCAACGAACAGGACCGGGAACAGCGCCTCCGCCACGCCCTCCACGCCCTGGACGCCGGCGCCGACGATGCCGAGCAGCGTGCCGACGATCCAGGCGACGTAGCACAGGATGCCGCTCACCAGCAGCGTCCGCTCCGCTACCGCCTCGCGGGCTGGCCCGGGCTCCAGCTGTCCGGCGGCGACGATCGTGAAGCCGAACGTCTCGTCGAGCATGAACCAGGCGAGGAGGCCGCGACGCAGCCGTGAATGACCGAGCAGCGGCCGCAGGACGGCGCCCATCACCAGGTGGCGCACGTTCAGGATCGCGGCCGTGGCCAGGACGGCCGGAGCAGCGGCACCGGCCGCCACCAGGCCCAGCGCGGCGAACTGCGTGGCGCCGGAGAAGACCAGCAGCGACGTGGCGAGCGTCAGCCATGGGCCGATGAGCGCGGTCGCGGCTGCCCCGAACAGCACCCCGAACACGGCGATCGCCACGGCAGCCGGTGCGGCGCGGGCGACGGTGCGCGATGTCGTGTGCTGCAAAGCGGTCATTTGGCGGACGGTAGCCTGGCGATCCCCGTCGTGGCCGTCGCCGCGATCAGGCCGGCACTCAGCCTCTCCAAGGGTTAAGGGAATGGCGTGCCCGAAAGGACTCGAACCTTCGACCT
>DASSNI010000177.1:0-6146 GCA_035701385.1 Candidatus Limnocylindria bacterium
GCCGGCGCCGCCACGGTCCATGAGCTTTCCGGCGGCCGCATGCTGCTGGGCCTTGGCGCCAGCCACCGCGACACGGTCAGCGAGGTGCGCGGCCACGCGTACCGGGGTCCGCTGACGGCGATGCGCGAGTACCTGGCCGCCTACCGGACGGCGGCCTACCGCGGCCCTCAGCCCCACGGCGAGCCGCCGGTGGTGCTCGCCGCGCTCCGCGAACGGATGCTGGCGCTGGCCGCCACCGACGCGGACGGCGCCTTCCCGTACCTCGTGCCGCTCTCCTACGTGGCCGATGCGCGCCGTCGCATGGACGAAGCCGCGGCCGCAGCGGGTCGCACGCGGCCGCTGCTGATCGTCAGCCAGGCCTGCCTCCTCGAAGCCGATTCCGGTGCTGCCCGCTCAGCCGCGCGCGGTTACCTGCAGCGCTACCTGGGCCTGCCGAACTACCTGCGCAACCTGCGCGGGGCGGGCTTCACCGATGACGAGCTGGCGCTCCCCGGCAGTGACCGCGTCGTGGACGAGCTGGTGGCCTGGGGCGACGAATCCACGGTCCGAGCCCGCCTCCGCGCCATGCTCGAGGCAGGCGCCGACCAGGTGGCGCTCATCCCGCTCGACGGCGAGGGCCGCCACGCGGACCGGGCCACCATGGAGGCGCTGGCTCCCCCCTGGTGAGCGGCCGAAATATCGGTCAGAAATCCACGTGGGCGGTCTCACACGTGCCGCGCGTTCGCTCTATCGGTATCGGGGCAACGTGGGAGGACGCGTTGTTGGTCCCTTTACGCACCTGATTGCCGATAAACCGCAACCTGACACCTCCGAGGCGGTCCAAGTGATCAGCTGACCGATACATCGGCGGGGTCGGGGCCCATGCCGATCGCTAATCCTCGAGGACGAAGGTCACCAGGATGTTGGCCTGGAACTCGAGCGTGCCGTCGCGCGAGATGTTCACGCGCTGCTCCTTGACCCAGGCGCTGCGCACCTGGCGGAGGGTCTTGCCGGCGCGATCGATCCCCTGCCGGATGGCGTCCTCGAATGAGTCGGTGGATGTGCAGCTCAGCTCGGTGACACGTGCGACGGACATGTGAGTCTCCTCTTCAGATTGCAGGCCAGACGGACGGCCAGTATGGACCGATCGGGTGGCTTCAGGCCTCGTGCGCGGCCGCCCAGGCCAGGAGCGCATCGGCCTCCAGTGCGTTGACGACGGAGCCGATCTGCACGCCACATGCCGCCGCCCGATCGCAGCCATTCGGCAGCCAGCCCAGCTGCCCCGGCGCATGGGCGTCGGAGTCGATGCTGACCTTGCAGCCGGCCTCCACCGCCAGCCGCAGCAGCCGCTTCGGCGGGTCGAGCCGCTCCGGCCGGGAGTTGACCTCCACCGCCTTGTCGAAGTGAGCGGCGGCGGCGAAGACGATGTCGGCATCGAACTCGGATGGCGGCCGGTTCCGGTTCCGGGTGCGCATGCGCCCCGTGCAGTGGCCAAGGATGTCCAGGTGCGGGTCGGCCAGGGCGGTGACCATGCGCCGGGTCATCGGCCCCGGCGGCGAGCGCAGCTCGGAGTGCACGCTGCCGACCACGATGTCCAGCCGGGAGAGCAGCTCCGGCGTCTGGTCCAGCGACCCGTCCGACAGGATGTCGACCTCGATGCCGGTCAGGATGCGGAACGGCGCCAGCTCGGCGTTGAGCGCCGCCACGTCGTCCAGCTGCCGCTCCAGCCGCTCGACTGACAGGCCGTTGGCCACCGTCAGCGTCGGCGAGTGGTCGGTCAGCACCATGTACTCGTGCCCGAGCTCAATGGCCGTCTCGGCCATCTCGCGAATCGGCGAGCCACCGTCCGACCACTCCGAGTGCACGTGGCAGTCGCCCTTCAGCGCGGCGCACAGCTCGCCACCGATCTCGGCGACCATCCGACCGCCGGTCGCCTCCAGCCGGCGCAGGTAGACGGGCTCCTCGCCGCGCAGGCTCTCGGCGATCGTGCGCTCGGTCACCTCGCCGATGCCGGCCAGCGTACGCAGCGTCCCGCGACGCACGTGATCCGCCAACGCTTCCGGACCCAGCTCCAGCGCGGTGGCCGCCGCGTTCCGGAAGGCGCGCACCCGGAACGACGGCTCGTTGGCCAGCTCCAGGAGCAGCGCGATCCGCCGCAGGTCTGCAACCGGGTCGCGTGGCTCGCCGGCCACGTTCAGGGCAGCGTCAGGATGCGGCGCGGGTTGTCGGTGGTCATCTGCCGGATTTCGCCCTCCCCCACCGCGGCGGTTCGCAGCGTCGGCAGGAAGTGCTGCTGCAGGTAGCTGAATCCGAAGCCGCCGTTCGCCTTCAGCTGCCGGTTGTGGCACACGTCCTGGCTGAGCAGCAGCTGCCCCGCCCATCCGCGCTCCAGCAGCTCGACGATCAGCTCCACCAGCCGCGGCTCCTCCGACTCCTCGGTGTCGAAGCGGTGCCCCAGGAAGTCGAACTCCAGGTTGGCGCCGCGCTCCAGCACGGCCAGGTAGTGGTCGAGCACCGGGTACGAATCGGCATGGCCGATGACCACCCGCGACGGCTCCACGCCCTCCTCCTCGAAGATGCGCAACTGTGCCAGGCCCACCGGTGAGCGCACGCCGTGCGTGGTGATCGCCATGCCGGTAGCCAGCGACGCGCGGGCGGCCGCGCGGTGCACGCGCTCCTCGAGCGCGGTGACCCATGGCTTGTCGGTGCCGATCTCGCCGATGATCCCGGGCCGCACGCCGCTCCCCGCGACGCCGTCGCGGAACTCGGCGATCAGCTCATCGGCCAGGGAGTCGACCGTGCGGCGATCGATCAGCGCCTCGGCCGGGTAGTACGCCGTGCGGTACCAGCCGCAGCCCATCACGATCTGCACGCCGGTGCGGCTGGCCAGCCTTCGGAGCCGATGCGGATCGCGGCCCACGCCCGGCAGGGTGAGGTCCACCAGCGTTGAGCCGCCGCGCCGACGGAAGTCACGCAGCTCGTCGCCGACGATGTCCTCGTCCGGCGTCAGCTCCCAGTAGTCCCATCGGCCTTCGATGTGCCACAGGTGGATGCCGGTGTGCTCGTGGGGAAGCGTGAAGCCGATGCGGTCGGGCGGGATCGGCCCGCTGACGGTCATGACCCTGGGAGCCATGGCGTGCCTCCGTCTTCGGTTGCGCTGCGGCCGGCAATGCACGGGCCGCCGCAGTGCTCAGGTTGTGTGGACCTCCAGAGTGTGCCATCTCGGTGGCCGGCGGGGAACCTTGTCGCCCCGCGGCGGGCGACGGTATGCTGCGGGCCCGCCGCCGTTTGAGACGCTCCGGAGGACCGCATGACCGCCGCCCCCGAGGTTGCCCGCGCCGACGTATGGGGTGCAGCCCAGGCCGCGCTCGACACCGCCGCCCAGCGCCTGAACCTTGACCCGGGGATGCACGCCGTGCTGCGGGTCCCGAAGCGCGAGCTGCTCATCAACTTCCCGGTGCGCATGGACGACGGCAGCGTGGAGACGTTCCGCGGCTTCCGCATCCACCACAACATGAACCGCGGCCCCGCCACTGGCGGGGTTCGCTTTACCCGGGACCTGACGCTGGACATCGTCCGCGCCAACGCGATGCTGAACACCTGGAAGACGGCGCTGGTGCAGATCCCCTACGGCGGCTCGGCGGGTGGCGTGGTGGTCGACCCGCGGCGCATCTCCATCCGTGAGCGCAAGGCGCTCACCAGGCGCTACGCGACCGAGATCAGCCAGCTCATCGGCCCCGACAGGGACATCCCGACGCCGGATGTGAACACCGGCTCGCAGACCATGGCCTGGATCATGGACACGTACAGCATGCATGCCGGCCACACCGTCCCCGGCGTGGTGACCGGCAAGCCGGTGGCCATCGGCGGCACCCGCGGTCGGCGCGAGGCGACCAGCCGTGGCGCCTTCCGCTGCATCGTGGCCGCGGCCGAGAAGCGCGACGTGCCGCTGAAGGCGGCACGGGTCGCCATCCAGGGCTTCGGCCGCGTCGGCACCGTGCTCGCCGAGCTCCTTGACCAAGCCGGGGCGCAGGCGGTGGCCCTTGCCGATGACCGCCACGCTGTCGCCAACCCGGCCGGCATCCCGGTCCCGGCGGCCGTTGACTGGATGCACCGGCAGGACACCGTCCGCGGCATGCCGGACGCGCAGCCGATCGAGCGCGCCGACCTGTTCGGCCTGGAATGCGACATCCTGGTCACCGCCGGCGTGCAGCACCAGGTCGATGCGGCGGCGGCCGAATCGCTGAAGGCGCGGATCCTGGTCGAGGCTGCCAACTCGCCGACCACCCCGGACGCGGACGAGATCCTGGCCCAGCGGGACGTACTCGTCATCCCGGACATCCTGGCCACGGCCGGCGGGCTGGTGCTCGCCTACTTCGAGTGGGTGCAGGACATCCAGGCCTTCTTCTGGACGGACGACCAGATCCGCGGCGAGCTGGAGCGGATCATGGACACCGCCTTCGCCGATGTGATGGCCATGAGCCGATCCCACGGGGTTGACCTGCGCGGCGCGGCGATGATGGTCGCGGTCGACCGGGTCGCCGGCGCCACCACGCTGCGAGGCCTGTACCCGTAGGCCGGGTTGCGGCGGCATCCGCCTTGCCCCCATCATCGGGCCCGTGACCGACACGAAGCGCTGGCAGGAGCACGAGGACGAGTGGCGCCGCGAGCGCCTGGATCCGGCGCTCGAGCGCACCCCGGAACGGCGGCCGCGCTTCATCACCCAGTCGGGCGTCGAGATCGATCGGGTCTACACCCCATCGGACCTGTACGACCCGGCGAACCACCCCGATCGCGGCCGGCCACGCTATCGGCCGGGCAGGGCCGGTCCGGGCGAGGCTGAGGCCTGGGACGAGGTCGCCGACCTGGGGCTGCCGGGCGAGCCGCCGTTCACGCGCGGGATCCATCCGACCGGGCACCGGGGCCGTCTGTGGACGATGCGCATGTTCGCCGGCTTCGGCACCGCCGAGGACACGAACGCTCGTTTCAAGAAGCTGATCGAGGCCGGCGGCACCGGCCTGTCGATCGCCTACGACATGCCCACGCTGTACGGTTACGACCACGACGAGCCGCAGGCGGAGGGCGAGTTCGGCACCTGTGGCGTGGCGGTGAGCAGCCTGGCGGACATGGAGATCCTGCTGGACGGGCTGCCCGTGGGCGACATCTCGACCTCCATGACCATCAACTCCCCGGCCCCGATGATCTGGGCGATGTACATCACCGCCGCGGAGAACATGGGCGTGCCGCGCGCCCGGCTGGCCGGCACGCTGCAGAACGACATCCTCAAGGAGTTCATCGCCCAGAAGGAGTACATCTTCCCGCCGGCTCCCTCGCTGAAGCTGGTGACCGACACCGTCGAGTGGGGCACCCGCGAACTGCCGCGCTGGAACACGATCAGCATCTCCGGCTACCACATCCGCGAGGCGGGCTCGACAGCGGTGCAGGAGCTGGCCTTCACCATCGCCGATGGCATCGCCTACGTCGAGGATGCCCTGGCCCGCGGCCTGCGCTTCGACGACTTCGCGCCGCGCCTCTCCTTCTTCTTCAACTCGCATAACGACTTCTTCGAGGAGATCGCCAAGTTCCGCGCCTCGCGGCGCATCTGGTACAAGCTGGCCACGGAGCGCTTCGGGGCGGAGAACGAGCGCTCCACCTGGATGCGCTTCCATACGCAGACGGCCGGCGTGTCGCTGACCGCGCAGCAGCCGCTGAACAACCTCACCCGCGTCGCCATCCAGGCGCTGGCCGGCGTGCTGGGCGGCACGCAGTCACTTCATACCGATGCGTACGACGAGGCGTGGGCCGTTCCCTCGGAAGAGGCCGCCCTGCTCGCCCTGCGGCAGCAGCAGATCCTGGCCGAGGAGTCCGGCGTGGCGAACACCGTTGACCCGCTGGCCGGCTCCTATTTCGTCGAGACGCTGACCAACCAGACCGAGCAGGCTGCGTGGCGCTACATCGCCCAGATCGACGAGATGGGCGGCATGATCAAGGCCATTGAGGCCGGCTTCCCGCAAACCGAGATCGCCGATGCCGCCTACGAGCAGGCACGCGAGCTCGAGGCCCACGAGCGCGAGCTGGTGGGCGTGACCCGCTACGCCGATCCGAACGAGGAGCTGCGCATCCCGCTGCTCGAGATCAGCGACGAGCAGGAGCGGCGGCACCTCGAC
>DASSNI010000178.1:0-7140 GCA_035701385.1 Candidatus Limnocylindria bacterium
CGCTGGCCGCACGGGTGGGACAGAGCCTGGGTCTTGGCTCGACGCCGACAGCGGTCGAGCTGCTGGCGAGGCTGGGCGAACAGGTGGGTGGAAAGGCCGGGACTCAGAGCCTGTGAATGAAAGTTCTCGCACGAAGTAGCCCGTTCGTGCCATAGAACCTGTCGCGTTCGAGCCTCATTTTGCCGCTCATGGCGGCGATGATCGAGTTGACGAATGACGAGTGGGATCTCGTACAGGACCTCTTCGACCCGCAGGGGCGACGTGGGGTGCCGGCTCGCTACGACCGCCGCGAAATGGTGGACGCCATCTTGTTTCTGGCGCGGACGGGCTGCCAGTGGCGCTATCTGCCTGCGCGCTATCCGCCGTGGGAGGCCGTTTGGCAGCAATGGCGGCGCTGGCGCGAGAACGGCGTCTGGGCCAAGGCCATGACCCGCCTGGCGCGCAAGATCCGCGAGAAGAAGCGGCCGCACATCGAGCCGACGATGGTGATGATCGACGCCCAGACGGTGCGCGGTGGCCGCGGCGGACCCACCTTCCACAGCTCGGGCGGCCGAGGCGGCCGCACCTTTGGCACCAAGCGCAGCATCCTGGTCGAGGTCCTGGGCCTGCCGCTGGCGGTCCGCGTCGATCCCGCAGCTCCGCATGATGTGAGCGCCGGCCGGAAGCTCCTCGGCGCCCGTCTCGGGGACCTGCCGGACGTGAAGGCTATCGTGGCGGACCGCGGCTACCGCGGACTGAAGGTGCTCGCGCAGAGCCGCGGCCTCAACCTGGACATCAAGGCCCCGCCGAAGGGGAGCAAGAAGTTCGTGGCGCTCGCGCCGCTCTACCGAGTCGAGCACGCCTTCGCGCACCTGGGCCGCTGGCGGCGCCTGTCGCGCTGCTACGAGGGCAGCGAGGCGAGCGCGCGGGCCTGGCTGGAAGTTGCCTCCGTCGGCTACCTCTTCACGCGCCTGCGGACGATCCCGCCTTGATCCGTTGGGCGCCTTACGGCGCCTGGACCGGCATGTTCTCGGAGTAGCCCAAGGTCACCGGGTAGGTCTGATCACCGACCACGACCAGGACAGCCCGGTCGAACGACGGCGGGATCGTGCCTGACGCCGGTGGCGGCGGTCCCTTCGGGATCTGCCCGTCGATGTAGCAGACGGTCGCCTGCTCGTTGTCCGCGTAGCTGGCGAGCTGCGGGTTGTTGGCGACCGCCGGCAGTTGGCGGATGGCCCCAACCGAGGACTCGTAGCTCGCCACGATGGTTCCGCTGTTGTCGTTCGCGTAGGCAACGCAGGAAGCCGGGGCCGGCGAGCCAGTGGTCGCTGCGCCGCCGCAGCCAGCAAGGGCCGAGAACATCAACAGACCGACCCAGGCGGACTTCACCTTCATGCCTACCTGACGCGCTCGCGGTCGTGGGAGTTGCGCCATTCTCCAACTTTCATTCACAGGCTGTCAGTAGAACCCTGGCGATGGCGGCAGCGGCCTGCCCCTGGCGTCCACCCGCTCCTCGGGCGGCAGCTCGTCACGGTGCTTCCGATTCCCCGTTGGGCCGGGAATCGGCTGTGCCATCACCGAGCTCGGTACCTCGTCCAGGCGCTGCTCGATGCCGCGCAGGCCCATCTGGCGCAGCGCCGCGCCGAAGCGCTCCACGAACCCCGGCTCGCGGAGCAGGCCGAACGCCAGCGAGCTGTGGGCGCGGATCAGGAGCTCCATGCCCCGAATCGCCTCGGCGACGTTGACCTGGTTGCGACCCAGCTGGGCCTCGAGCATGTCCAGTCCCCGATTTGCCTCGCGTCGCGTCCGCGTGCTGAAGTGCGGCGTGCGATTGACGAGCACGCGAGCCCGATAGATCGCCTGGCGCGCCGGCGCGTCGCGATCCGCCGGGCTGGAGGGCAGGAAGCTCATGGACCGAATCTTACGCGGTGAGCGCGGCTGGCAGGACCTGCTGGCCGATGCGCTGCGCCGCGCGCCGCGGCCGATTCCGGTCGACGCCCGCTTCCTGACCCGCGTGGTGGCGACGCGCTCCGGCCTGCCGCCGCGCTTCGACCGCGGGACCATGCCGCCGGCGCGCGAAGCCTCCACCCTGCTGCTCCTCTACCCGGCCGACGATGGCGCGCTTACCCTGCCGCTCACCGTGCGGCACGCAGCGCTGCGTGCGCACGCCGGCGAGGTCTCGCTGCCGGGTGGCGCCGCTGAATCGGCGGACGAGGACCGCGCGGCGACGGCACTGCGCGAGGCACGCGAGGAGATCGGGGTCGACCCGGCGGCCGTTTCGGTGATCGGCGCGCTCGACGACGTCTGGATCCCCGTCACCAACTTCGACATCCGTCCATTCGTCGCAGTCGCCGCCGAACGCCCGCGGCTCGTGCCGCAGACAGACGAGGTGGCCCTCATCCTCGAACTGCCGGTGGCCGATCTGCTGGCCGACGGTGCCATCAGCGAGGAGCTGGTCCAGGGGCCGCCGGGCATCACGCTGCGCGTCGGCGGCTATCGCACCCAGGGACAGGTGATCTGGGGCGCGACCGCCCGCACGCTGGCGATGCTGGCCACCGTGCTGCGCGGCGCGCCGTCCGGGCCGGGGAGCTAGCGCCGCTCCCGGACCTTCGCGCCGGAGGCCTGGACCAGCTCGACCAGGCGCGCGTGGTGCGTCGGCGGGGCGGCCACCACGCTCAGCCGGGCGTGCGGGGCCGGATCCCACCACGCGCCACCGGCCAGGCCGGTGATCGTCGCTCCGGCGCGCGCGGCGATCAGCCCGGCAGCCGCCACATCCCATGGCGACAGGCCGCCGTTCTGCACGAACGCGTCGAAGCGGCCATTCGCCACATAGGCCAGTGACAGGGCGGCGCTCCCCATGCGCCGATGGATGCGCACCTCGCGTGCGATGCGCCGCTCGTGGCCCAGGCCGCCGCGCCCGATGACCGCCAGGCTGACCACGTAGTCGCTGAGCGCCGGCTTGTCGGGCGGTCTGACCCGCGCGCCGTTCAGCGTCGCCGGGCCGTCGGCCGCGGCCGCGTAGCAGTCGCCGCGCATCGGGTCCAGCACGACCCCGGCCAGCGGCCCATCGGGTCCCACCAGGGCCACCGACACGCAGAAGAAGGGGATGCCATTCGCGTAGTTCACCGTGCCATCCAGCGGGTCGAGCACCCACATCCGCTCCGGCACGACGTTGCGCCGCCCGCGGCGGTGGTGGCCGGACTCCTCCGCCAAAATCGTGTCGGTCGGGTGCTCGGCGCGAATGGCATCGATCAGCAGCTTCTCGGAGGCGTAGTCGACCTCCGTCACCACGTCGCGTGGGCTCTTGTGGCTGACACGCTGCACGCGCTCGTAGCGGCCCACGACCAGCTCTCCAGCCTGGCGGGCAATCCGCTCGGCAAACCCCAGGTCGGCTTCCCACCGGCTGCGTGACATTCCCCGATGCTAGCCTAGGCGCACGATGCCCCAGATCCATCTGCTCGCCGATCCCGGCGACTACGCCCCACTGGTGCTGCTGCCCGGCGACCCGAATCGCGCGCGGCGCATTGCCGAGCGCTTCGACGAGGGGTCGGCGCGCACCGTGAACGAGAACCGCGGCCTGCTGGGCTTCACCGGCACGTACCACGGCGTGCCGGTCAGCGTGCAGGCCAGCGGCATGGGAACGCCCAGCCTCTCGATCGTCGTCGAGGAGCTCCTCACCCTGGGCGCTCAGCGGCTGATCCGGACGGGGACCTGCGGCGGCATCGGCAAGGGCATCCGCACCGGCGACCAGGTGATCGCGACTGCCGCCTGCCCGGTCGATGGGGCCACCGCCACCTACCTGCATCGCGAGCCGTACGCGCCGGCGGCGGATTTTGCCGTCACCCGCGCGTTGGTGGACGCCGCGGAGGCGGCGGGCGTGCCGCACCGCATCGGCCTGGTGGCATCCGTGGACGTCTTCTACAACACGGACCCCGACTACGCCGAGCGCTGGCGCAACCGGGGCGTGCTCGCCTTCGAGATGGAAGCCGCCGCCCTGTTCTTCCTGGCCGCGCGCGCCGGCGTGCAGGCGGGCTGCGTGCTGACCGTCAGCGACGTGCTGGGCGAAGAGGCCACCGGACACGGCGTGTTCGCCTCGGCCGAGGAGCTGGGACGAGCGGTGGATCGGATGGTCGATGTCGCGCTGGAGGCCGGCACGGGACTGGCGGTAGACTCGAAGCCATGACCGAGACGATCAGCCGCGGCGCGGCCAATCAGGCCGGCGCCATCGTCAACCCGAACGCGGCCGCCGAGGCGCAGGACTTTCTGCCGCTGAAGGGCATCGATCACATCGAGTTCTGGGTCGGCAACGCCAAGCAGGCGGCGCACTACTACCGCGCCCTGTGGGGTTTCACGCCGGTTGCCTACGCGGGGCTCGAGACCGGCGTGAGGGATCGGGCCAGCTACGTCATGGTCCAGAACGACATCCGCTTCGTGTTCACCGCCCCGCTGTCGCCGGACGGCGAGATCGCGGAGCACGTGCACAGGCACGGTGACGGCGTGCACGACATCGCCTTCGCCGTCGACGACGTCGAGTCCGCGTGGCGCGAGACCACCGCGCGCGGAGCGCGATCGGCCCTCGAGCCCACGGAGATCCAGGGGCAGAAGGGCGTGCTGCGGCGCAGCGCCATCCACACCTACGGCGAGGTGGTCCACTCCTTCGTGGATCGCAGCGACTACGCCGGCACGTTCGCGCCGGGCTACCACAGGGTGCGCAAGCCGGCCGCCGCGCCGACAGGCCAGGTGCTGCTGGAGGTCGACCACTGCGTCGGCAACGTGGAACTGGGCGACATGAACCGCTTCGTCGACTTCTACCGCGACGTGCTGGGCTTCAGCCAGCTGATCCACTACGACGACAAGGTGATCCACACCGAATACTCAGCCCTCATGTCGAAGGTCATGACCAACGGCAACGGCCGCGTGAAGTTCCCCATCAACGAGCCGGCCGACGGCAAGAAGAAGAGCCAGATCCAGGAATTCCTGGACTACTACCTGGATGCGGGCACGCAGCACATCGCGCTGCGCACCGAGGACATCGTCGGCACCGTGCGCGCCCTGCGCGCGCGTGGCGTCGAATTCCTTGGGCTGCCGCACGCCTACTACGAATCGCTGCCGGACCGGGTTGGCGACGTGGGCGTGCCGATGGACGTTCTGGAGGAGCTGGGCATCGAGGCCGATCGCGACGAGGAGGGCTACCTGCTCCAGATCTTCACCAAGCCGGTGCAGGATCGGCCGACCTTCTTCTTCGAGATCATCGAGCGCCACGGCTCACGCGGCTTCGGGGTCGGCAACTTCAAGGCCCTGTTCGAGGCCATCGAGCGCGAGCAGGAGCGCCGCGGCAACCTCTAGCGGCGGCCCTAGTGGTAGCCGACCAGGGCGAACAGCTCCCGGTCGCCGTCAATCCCCTTCAGCTGATGCAGCCCGCGCGATTCGAAGCCGAGGTGTGAGCCCGCGAGCAGCTCACGGGTGACGCTGGAGACCAGCACCTCCCCCGGCCCTGCCTCGTTCATGATCCGTGAGGCCAGGTGCACGGCCACGCCCCGCACGTCCTCGGGCACGAGCTCCACCTCGCCGGTATGCAGTCCGCCGCGAATCTGGAGGCCTATGGTCTGGACACGTGCCGCAATGGCCGCCGCGCACTCCACCGCCCGCGCCGCTCCGTCGAACAGGGCGATGATCCCGTCGCCAGTCTGCTTGATCAGCCGGCCGCGATATCGGTCCAGCTCGAACTTGGTCATCTCGTTGTGCTGGCCCACCAGGTCACGCCACGCCGTGTCCCCCACCGCGCGCAGCTGCTCGGTCGAATTGACGATGTCGGTGAACAGCACGGTGGCCAGGATGCGGTCGGCTCCGGCAGCCATGGGGCGCGCGTAGGAGCGTGCGCCGCGGAAGTCGATCGCGACCCACGGCTCCGTGCCGTCGACCCATGCGTCATGCCCGGGCGGGAGCTCGAACATGTCGCCGGCATTGACCTCGCCCCGGGTGCCGTCCTCGTACTCGACGTGCAGCGTGCCGCTGAGGCAGTAGCCCAGGTGGTGGTACATGCAGCGCTCGGTGCCGGCGATCGGCCGCACATCCTTCGTCCACCGCCAGCCGGGCTCCATGACCATGCGGCCGATGACGAAGTCGTCCATCTCGAAGATCTCGGTGCTCCCCAGCGGGAAGGGCCGGACCTCGTCAGGCTGGTCGACGCGCTTGTGCTGGAAGCGGGCCATGAGACCGGCATTCTCGCACGGCCTTCCAGCGGGTCAGCGCCAGGGCTCAGCACCAGGGCTCAGCGCCAGCCGAGCTCGGGGGCGAGGTACTTCAGCACGCTCTCGATGACGTGGGCGTTGTAGTCCACGCCCAGCTGGTTGGGAACGGTGAGCAGCAGCGTGTCGGCGGCGGCGATGGCCGAGTCCTCGGCCAGCTGCTTGACCAGCGTCTCGGGCGGACCCGAGTAGGTGCGGCCGAAGACCGCGCGCGTCGTCTCGTCCAGGTAGCCGATCTGGTCGCGATCCTCGCCGCCCCGCCCGAAGTAGGCGATGTCGCGGTCGTCGACCAGCGGAAAGATGCTGCGGCTGACGGACACCCGAGGCTCGCGCTCGTGGCCGGCCGCGTTCCACGCCTCTCGGAAAGCAGCGATCTGCTCCGCCTGCTGGACGTGCAGCGGCTGCCCCGACTCGTCGAACTTCAGGGTGGAGGTCTGCATGTTCATGCCGAGCCGCGCCGCCCACTCGGCGGTGGCATTCGTGGCGGAGCCCCACCAGATCCGGTCGCGCAGCCCCTCGGAGAATGGCTCCAGGCGCAGCAGTCCCGGCGGGTTGGGGAACATCGGCCGTGGATTCGGCTGGGCAAAGCCCTCCCCGGAGAGCAGCTGCAGGAAGACCTCGGCGTGGCGGCGGGCCATGGCCCCGTCGTCCTCGCCCTCCTGCGGCACGTACCCGAAATACCGGTAGCCGTCGATGACCTGCTCCGGCGAGCCACGGCTTATGCCGAGCTGCAAGCGACCACCGGCGATGAGGTCGGCGGCGCCGGCGTCCTCGACCATGTAGAACGGGTTCTCGTAGCGCATGTCGATGACCGCGGTGCCGATCTCGATGCGACTGGTCCGCGCGCCGATCGCCGCCAGCAGCGGGAAGGGAGATGCCAGCTGGCGCGCGAAGTGGTGGACGCGGAAGTAGG
>DASSNI010000179.1:0-4321 GCA_035701385.1 Candidatus Limnocylindria bacterium
CGTGCCACCAGAGCTCACCTTCCTCATCGTAAGCGCCGCCGTAGCCGTCCTCCTGGGCAGTGGAGCCGTGATGGCCGCCCTGCGCAGCCGGCGCGGCGAGGACGCGGACCCTGAGCCCACGCGCGAGCTGCAGGCCGCCAGCCAGGCGGACAAGTACGACGCTGTCTCGGGCGAGCTCGAGGGACGCAGCTCCGGCAACTACACCACCGCCCTGCGGGTGCTGTGGTGGGTCTCGATCGCGGCGGTGCTCATCGGCGTTGGCCTGTCGGACGCGTACGACGAGTCGCAGGCGGCCATCTACGTGGTCGGCGCCATCGCCGTCGGTGCGGTGGTGCTGCTGCACGACCTGCTGCCGAAGCGCTATCGGGTCACACCGGTCATCGCGCTGGAGGTGCTGCTGGCCATCGGCCTGACCACCGCCCTGCTGGTGCTGACCGGGTACGGCACGTCGCCGTTCGTGTTCGGCTACAACCTGGTGGCGGTGGCCGTCGCCCTCGCGCTCGGCGGCCCGATGGCCCTTGTGGTCGCCACGCTGGCCAGCTTGGCCTTCGTGGGTGTGCTGGCCATCGACCCGCGGCTCAGCTCGTACACCACCGCGGACCTGCTGCGGGTTGGCCTGCAGCTCGGCTCCATCTGGCTGCTGGCCTACGTAGCCGGCGTCTTTGCCTCGGGCGAACGTCGCATGCGGGCCACCGTGCTGCAGATGTCGCGCACGGACGCGCTGACCGGCCTCTACAACCGCGGGCAGCTGTTTCCGACCCTGGAGGAGGAGGTGCAGCGCACGCGTCGCAGCGAGCGCGGCTTCTGCCTGCTGATGGTCGACCTGGATGGGCTGAAGGCGGTGAACGACTCGTACGGCCACCACCGCGGCGACGAGGTGCTGCGCCAGCTGGGCAACGTCTTCCGCCACTCGATCCGCCTGGTCGACACCGCGTACCGCTACGGCGGCGACGAGTTCCTGGTGCTGCTGCCGGAGACCGACTTTGCCGGTGCGTTCGTGGTGGCCGAGAAGATCCGCGCAGGCGCCGAGGAGATCGGCCTGGCGGCCGGCGGTGGCGAGCTGCTGACCAGCGTCAGCATCGGCCTCGTCTCCTGCCCTGAGGACGGCACCAGTGCCGAGGAGCTCATGATCGCCGCCGATCGGGCGATGTACCAGGCCAAGTCGCTCGGCAAGAACCAGGTCAGCGGCAACCCCCGCCCGCGACGGCTGGCCTACAGCCCGGAGGCCGAGCCGGAGACCCCGCCCATGGAGCCGGTGCCGATGGCCGCAGGCGCGCAGGCCGAGCCGCGGCATGAGCCACAGCCGCAGGCCGAGGCCCCACCGATCGTGCTGCCGGCTTCCATGCCACCACCCGCCGCGCCACCTTCAGCCGTGCCACCAAGCCCGACGTTGGTGGCGGAGGAACCGCCCACTCCGCCGCCAGCTGAACGGGCGGTGTTCAGCGTCGAGCCGGATCCCGGCCAGCCCGCGGCGGGCCTCGGAAGCGAGGCGCCCCCAGCACCGGAGTCGGAGCCAGCCGCGGTGGCCGCGGGCAACGGCAGCGTCCAGGAGGCAGCCGAGGAGGACGAGGCGGATCCATCCGAGGTGCGGCGCCAGATCGCGGCAGCGCGGCGGAACATGGATCCGGATCACCAGATCCGGCGCGCGATGGATGCCTTCCTGTCGCCCACCCGGCCCAACGATCCGCCGAACTGACCTCCCCCCATACGCGGCTGCGGCGCCCGCCTCAGCGCGACTCGTTGACCGTGGTGTAGACCGGCAGGATCTCGCGCCACACCACGCCCGGCGGCAGGACCACTCGGCCGCCGCCGTGCACGTACGTCCAGCGGGTGCGGCTGTGGGCCGTCGGGCGGGACCAGTGGAGGGCGAAGGCACGCCCGCGCGCGTACAGGGTGGCGCGGCCGCTGCCCACCAGGTGGTGGTAGCGCCGCGGGTAGCCGCCCGGGTCGTGCGGCCCGTAGACGATGTCCTCGCGCACGAACTGCACCACCACGCTCGTGGCCGACAGCACGCGGCCGGTGCCGGCGTCCACGTGCTCGACGCCGCCCTCGTTGCGCCGCCAGGCCCTGAGGTCCGGGTCCCAATCCCAGCCGAAGCTCCAGAAGCCGTTGGTGTGCAGCTGCACGCGGTGCACCCGCCGGCCGCCCGGCAGGTCCACGCCGGCATCGAAGCGGAATGGCGCCCGGAGGTCGCCGACGCGATGCGCGAGCGCGTCCAGCCGGTCGTTGTGCCCGAAGTCTCGGCGCACCAGCCCCAGGTCGGCATACAGGTTGTGCGGCGCGGCCCGTGCGCTCGATCGGGTGAAGTAGGGCCAGCCACCGGTGATGCCGTTGAGGTATGGCAGGTGGGCGGCGTGGTAGCGGCGGATGCCCTCGCCACCGGCGCCGAACATGAACGGCAGCACGTGCATGTCCTGCCACAGGTCGATGCTGTAGTAGCGGCCGGAGCGCACCGGCCCCACCACGCCGCGCGCCTTGCGGCACAGGTAGATGCCGGTGTAGCGCGTCACGTCGCCCTCGACGGTGGCCTCGATGACCATGTCCGCGCGCCCCAGGTTGGTGACCGGCCTGGCCAGCGGGTGATTCTCGATCTGCACCGCCAGGGCCGGGTCCCGCAGCCGCTTCCTGCTGGCCAGGGGCTTGCCGGTGAGCGGGCAGCGGGCCACCTCGGGCTCCGGCTCGGGCTCCTGCGGAGGCGTGGGACTGGCCGACGGCGTGGCGGTCGCCACGGCCACCGGCGTGACGGTCGGCGTGGCCGTCGACCTGGCAGTGGGGATCGGTGTGCTCCGCGGACTGCCCCCGAGCGCCAGCCAGCCACCCCCCGCGACCGCGATCACGAGGACGGCTGCGGCGGCGACCTGGGTCGTCCGCGACCGCAGCAGGTCCATCGGCCCCATGCTACCTCGCCCGGCCCGTCGGGTAGACTCGCGCGGTCATGCCCGGCTTCTCCACGCGAGCCATCAAAGCGGCCAGCCGCGTGCCGGCGGCGCCCCAGCCACCCGTCACCGTGCCGATCTACCAGACCTCCACCTTCGAGGTTTCGAGCGCCGGAGAGCTGGCCGAGCTGCTGGAGTTCACCCGTCCCGGGCACTCGTACAGCCGCTACTCGAATCCCACCCACGCCGCGCTGGAGGATGCGTTGGCCGAGCTGGAAGGGGCGGAGGCCTGCCACGTCACCGCCTCCGGCATGGCGGCCATGCACGCCGTGGTCCTCTCCACGCTGCGCACGGGAGAACACATGGTCATCCCGAGGGCCGTGTACGGCGGCATGGTCGGCCTGGCGAACTCGGTCCTCGAACGATCGGGCATCGCTGTCACCGCCGTTGACACAACCGATGCCGATGAGGTGGCCGGCGCCTTTCGCGCCGAGACGAAGCTCCTCTGGCTGGAGACGATCAGCAACCCGACCACGGCCATGAGCGACATCGCAGCACTGGCAGCCATGGCGCACGAGCGCGGCATTCCCGTTGCTGTGGACAACACCTTCGCGTCGCCATACCTGGCCAACCCGCTGGCCATGGGCGCCGACCTCGTCATCCACTCGGTGACGAAGTACATCAGCGGCCACTCGGACCTGACCGGCGGCGCCATCCTGGGCAGCGCGGAGCGCGTGGGCGCGGCGCGCAGGATCGTGATCAACGCCGGGGGGAATGCGGCGCCGCTGGAGGCCTTCCTGGCGCTGCGCGGCCTGAAGACGCTGGCCCTGCGCATGGAGCGCCACTCGTCGAACGCGCTGGCCGTGGCGCAGGCGCTGCAGGGAGCCGAGGGCGTTGCCGCGGTCCTGTATCCCGGCCTCCAGTCGCATCCGCAGCATGAGCTGGCCTGTCGCACGCTGCGCGGGGGCATGGCCGGCGGGATGCTGAGCATCGACCTGGTGGGCGGACGCGCCGCGGGCGAGCGGTTCCTGGACAACCTCCAGGTCGCCGTGCACGCCACCAGCCTGGGCAGCGTGGAAACGCTGTGCAGCCACCCGGCGTCCTCGTCGCATCGCCAGCTGGGCGAGGACGACCTGGCGCTCGCCGGACTGACGCCCGGGATGGTTCGCATCTCGATCGGCCTGGAGGATCCGGAGGACCTGGTCGCCGACCTGGCGGCCGCAGCCGCCGCATCCTGAGGAGGCCCCGTGGCTCCTTCCGTTCCGGTCCTGGCCGATGCAGCGCTCCGCCGTCTGGGCGACGCCCGCCTGGCAGTGGGGCTGCTGGCGATCACCGCCGCATGGAACGCGCTGGCGGCCGCGATTCCGGGTGGCCGCGCCTCGCTGGATGGGTGGCCGTACGGCGTGCTGCTGGGGGCCGTGGTGCTCAGCGGGCTGGCGGCCGTG
>DASSNI010000180.1:0-3993 GCA_035701385.1 Candidatus Limnocylindria bacterium
GAAACCGATGAGGTTGAGGAGCGCCTCGTAGGCGAACAGTGGATGGAAGCGGGTGCTCTCCGGGAAGGCGTCCAGGTTCACCCACTCGCCGATGCGGTTGGCGGGCGAGATGGGGATGCCCCACGGCAGGGTGGTCGGCGGGCCGTACAGCTCCTGGTTCACGAAGTTGCCCAGCCGGCCGATGGCCTGGCCCAGCAGCATGGCCGAGGCGAAGATGTCGAACCAGCGCAGCGTGTTCAGCTTCTGCCAACGGGTGTACAGCCAGATGGCCAGCACGCCGCCGACGACGGCCCCGGGGATACCCAGCCCACCGGTCCAGATCTGCGGGATCTGCGACAGGTGCTGCGAGTAGTAGCCCCACTGATGGATGACGTGGTACAGGCGTGCGCCGATCACCGCCAGCAGCAGCACGGGCAGCAGCATGCCCCAGCCGGTGTCGGGATCCTCGCCGAGGCGTCGCGCCTCGCGCCCGCCGACCCAGCCAGCGGCCAGCACCGCGGTTGCGATGATGATGCCGTACCAGTGAACCTCTATCGCGCCGATGCGAAGGGCGACGGGGTCGATCACGCGGCCGATTCTACCCCGGCTCGCCGGCCGAGCCCCTGAAGCGCTCCCGGGCCACATCCAGTGCCCGACCGCAGTGCCGCCGCAGCCCCCGGCTGCCAGACTCCCGCCATGCACGAGATGCCCGCCACCCCGACCGCTGCCGACGATCGCGACCAGTTCGGCCGCCCGAAGGCGCGCCTCGCCACTGGCCAGCTGCTGGCGGTGACCGCCTACTGGCTGGCGATCACCGTGCTGTGGGGCGCCTTCACCTTCAGCGTGATCCCGCGGCTGGTGGAGTCGCCGGGCGTGCTGGGCAGCGCCACCCATCCGCTGGCCGGCCTCGCCATCGGCCTCATCACCACCGCCGGCGTGCTGATCGCCATCCTGGTGCAGCCGACGGTCGGCTCTCTGAGCGACGAGACCGCCAGCCGGCTGGGCCGTCGCAAGCCGTACATTCTGGCCGGCACCTTCCTGGACCTGGCGTTCCTGTCGCTGGCCGCCTGGGCGTTCTGGTCGCAGAACTACTGGGCCTTCGTCGGCGCGGTTGTCCTTCTGCAGTTCAGCAGCAACTTCGCGCAGGGCCCGTACCAGGGATACATCCCGGACCTCGTGCCCAGCTCACAGGTCGGCATCGCGTCCGGGCTGCTGGGCGCGGCGAACATCGCCGGCAACCTGCTGGGCCCGGGCCTGGCCATCATCTTCGTGGCCGTGCTGCCCTCGGCCCTCGGCTTTCCCGAGATCACGCTCGGGCTGTTCGTGGCCATCGGCGCGGTGGAGCTGGTGACGATGCTGATCACCGTGGTCTTCGTGCCGGACCGGCCGGCGCCTCCCACCACGCGCACCTTCCGCCAGCGTGCGCTGGGCGCCTGGGGCACCGACCTGCTGGCCAACCGCGACTACGTGTGGCTGCTGGTCAGCCGCCTGTTCGTGCTCACCGCCCTCGTCTCGCTGCAGGCCTTCGCGGTGTTCTTCCTGGAGACCGCCCACGGCATGCAGCCGGACGAGGCGCAGACCGCCCAGTTCCCGATCATCGTGACGGTGGCCGTGGCCGCGCTGCTGAGCGCCGTGCCGGGTGGCTGGATCAGCTCGCGCATCGGGCGCAAGCCGGTGCTGTACGTGGCCATCGCGCTGGGGGTCGTGGGAGCGGCCGTCATCGCCGTCGGGCCCGAGTACTGGATGGTGGTGGCCGCCGCGGTGCCCATCGGCATCTGCTCGGGCGTCTTCCTGGGCGTCGACTGGGCGCTGATGACCGACATCATCCCGAAGGCGGAATCGGGTCGCTACATGGGGATCAGCAACATCGCCGTCGCCGGCGCGGGACCCATCGCCAGCACGGTGGGCGGCATCATGGTCTTCGCCGTGACCAGCGCGGCGCTGGGCTCGGCGATGGCCTATCGCTCGATCTTCGTGCTGATGGCCGTCGAGCTGGTGATCGGGGCGCTGGCCCTGCGGCGCGTGCGAGAGCCGGTCCGGGCCGGGGCACCGGCCGCGGAGCCCGCCGCCGCCTGATGGACGCGGCCACCGATCGCCGGCGCCGCACCGGCCCGCGCGAGATCAGCGTCGCACCGGACGGGCGCTACCGCGCCCTGTGGACCGGCAACCGCCTGCTGGTTCGGCTCCTCTATGACGTCCGCGCCGAGGGGCTCGAGCGCTGGCCGGAAGCGCCCTTCTGCCTGGCGCTGAACCACCACAACGGATGGGACCCGATGCTGGTCATGGCGGTCAGCCCGTTCGCGCCACGGATCACCTGGTTCGGGCCGAAGGAGGCCGATTTCTCCCGTGGCTTCAAGAACCGGGTGATGGCCTTCTTCGGCGGCGTCATTCCCTACGACCCGGACAAGACGACGCTCACCTCGGCCGTGCGGGCCGTGCGTCGGGTCTTCGCCGCGGGTGGGGTGCTGGGCATCTTCGCCGAGGGCAGGATCGGGTTCCGCGAGACGCAGCTGCTGCCTTTCGAGGAGGGCGCGGTCGCCTTCGCCGCCACGGCCGGCGTGCCCATCGTGCCTGGCGTGGTGGTGGGCAGCAGCTACCTTTGGTTCCGGCGCACGGTGATCGTCCGCTTCGCCGAGCCCATCCCCACCCGGGGGGAGCGCAGCGCGGCCGCGCGCGACGCGCTCGCGGAGCGGGTCCGTGCCGCCATGCGGGCGCTGCTGCCCGCCGCCGAGCCCACGCTGCCGCGGCGGCGGCCGCTGCAGGTCATCGGCGACATGCTGAGCGGGCGCGAGGCGCTGGCTCGTCGCCGGCAGGAGCGTGGCGAGTAGCGCCGGCTGTTCGCGCGCTAGGATCGGCGCATGTGGTGGCTGCCGTTCATCTGGACGCTGTTCGCCGTCTGCGCGGTGGGCGGCTTCCTGATGCTGGCGGCCTACTGGCTGGACATCCAGGATCGCCCCGACTTCACGCTGCGCCGCCGCATCGCCTGGTCGGCCGGCACATTCCTGTTCCCACTCACCATCCCGCTCTACGCCTTCACCGGCGGGCCGGGGTGGCCACGCTTCCTGCGGATCGCCGCATTCCTGCCGCTGATCGCGCTGGCGCTGTTCTTCGGCTTCCTGTCCGGAGCCTTCAGCTAGCCGTCGGCTTATGATCGGCCGATGAGCATGACAGTCGGCGGCGTCGACGCCGCCCTCGCGTACCTGCGCGATCACGCCGACGAGCACCTGAAGGGGCTGGACGACTTCCTGCGCATGGAGTCGATCAGCGCCGATCCGGAGCGCAAGCACGAGATGCGGCGCACGGCGCAGTGGATCGCCGACGAGTTGACCCGCATCGGCGCCGAGCACGCGCAGGTAAACGACACCATCGGCAACCCGATCGTCACCGCCGACTGGCTGCACGCCGGCCCGGACGCGCCGACGGTGCTGGTCTACTGCCACTACGACGTGCAGCCGGTGGATCCGATAGACGAGTGGGTCCGACCGCCGTTCCAGCCGCGCTACGAGGACGATCGGGTCTACGCCCGTGGCTCGGGGGACGACAAGGGCCAGCTGTTCATGCACATCAAGGCCGCCGAGGCGTGGCTGCAGGGCAGCGGCCGGCTGCCGGTGAACCTGCGCTTCTTCTTCGAGGGTGACGAGGAGCACGACAGCCAGCCGGTCGAGTGGTTCGTGCAGAACCACCCGGAGCTGCTGCAGGCGGACGTGTGCATCGTGTCCGACTCCGACATGCAGGACGACGACGGAACGCCCGCGATCACCTACGGGCTGCGAGGGATCGCGTACTGGGAGCTGAAGGTCCGCGGGCCGTCACAGGACGTGCACTCCGGCAGCTACGGCAACGGCGTCGACAACCCGGCCAACGTGCTGGTGGATATGCTGGCCCGCCTGACCGATGAGCACGGCCGCGTGACCGTCCCCGGCTTCTACGACCGGGTTCGGGACCTGTCGGATGAGGAGCGCGCCGCCTATGCGGCCATCCCGTTCGACGAGGAGGAGTGGCGCAGCATCCTGG
>DASSNI010000181.1:0-2931 GCA_035701385.1 Candidatus Limnocylindria bacterium
GCGCCACGGCCTCCACGGACTCTGGACGGATCTCGTCCTCGGCGGCCAGTGCGCCGAGTACGGCCCCGTCCCGCACCACGAACAGGGCGGTGCGGCCCTGGGCCGCCCACGCATCTGCGTCTGCGCGGACGGAGCCCGGCAGGTCGACCGCGTCGTCCTCCACGACGCGCGGTCCTCCGACCGTGACCAGCCGGCCGTCAATCGTCGCCGATGCGCCGAGCCCGGCGAGCGCCCGGAACCCCGTTGCGGCGGCCGGCCGCACGCCACGATCCGCGGCGCCGCGTGTGATGGCGCGCGCCAGGGGATGCTCCGAATCGGCCTCGACGCCGGCCGCGATGGCCAGCAGCTCCGTGACGTCGATGCCCGGGGCGGTGGACACCCCGGCCAGCACGTGCCGGCCGCGGGTCAGCGTTCCCGTCTTGTCGAAGATGACGACCTGCAGCTCACGGGCGCGCTCCAGTGCCAGCCGATCCTTGACCAGCAGCCCGTTGCGTGCGCCGAGGGTCGTGCTGATGGCGATCACCAGCGGGATGGCCAGGCCCAGGGCGTGCGGGCAGGCAATGACCAGGACGGTGGCGGTGCGGATCAGGGCCTCCTCCGGCTGGCCGATGAGCATCCAGACCGCGAGCGTCACGATCCCGGCGCCAAGGGCCACGAAGAAGAGCAGGGCGGCGGCTCGATCGGCCAGCACCTGGGCGCGCGACTGCGATGCCTGCGCCTCCGCCACCAGCCGCATGATCCCCGACAGGGCGGTGCCTTCCCCGACGGCCGTGACCTCGATGCGCAGGCTGCCGCCCGCGGCCACGGTGCCGGCCACCACACCGTCGCCCGGCGCCTTGGCGACCGGCCGCGACTCACCGGTGATCATCGACTCGTCGACGTCGGCGGCTCCGTCCGTCACCCGACCGTCGGCCGGCACGCGGCCTCCGGGGCGGACCAGCACGCGGTCGCCGACGCGCAGCTCGGCCAGCGGCACATGCTCAGCCGATCCATCGGCCGTGATCCGCTCGGCGCTGTCCGGCAGCAGATCGGCCAGGGCCGAGAGGGCGCCCTGCGCCTGCATGATCGAGCGCATCTCGATCCAGTGCCCCAGGCTCATGACAGTGATGAGGGTCGACAGCTCCCACCAGACATCGACCTCGAACAGCCCCAGGGTCGCCGCCCACGAGGCGACAAAGGCGACCAGGATCGCCAGCGAGATGAGGGTCATCATCCCCGGCAGTCGCTGCGCCAGCTCGGCCCGGGCGCCCTGCAGGAAGACCAGGCCGCCGTAGGCGAACACGATCGTGCCCAGCACCGGTGGGATCCACGTCGAGCCGGGGAATGCCGGCGCGGTGTACCCGAGCCACATCTGGACCTCTTCGCTCCAGATGACCACCGGGATCGTCAGCGCCAGGACGATCCAGAACTGCCGGCGAAACGCATCGGGGTCGTGCCCGGCGTGGGCACCATGGCCCCCATGCCCGCCATGGCCCCCATGCCCGCCATGGCCCTCGTGCCCGCCATGGCCGGAGGAAGTATCCGCTGGGGGCATCTCATGGCCGGCGCCGTGTACGGCGCGCGGATCCGTGTCGTGGGAATCGTGCTCGTGCCCGTGGTGGTCGTGGCCGTGGTCATTCACCGGCGCAGCGGTCTCCTGTGGATACTCCCCACCAGTATGCCGCACGCTCGCGGAGGGCGCCATCGGGGCAGTAGGGTACGCAGCGTGACGGCACCATCGGCGGCGCTGCTGGCGGCCCGCCTGGAGGCACGCCTGCGCGCGGTCGCGCGGCCCGAGCGCGCCGAGCAGGAGCGCCGCTACCTGAAGAGCGACCTCGAGTTCCTGGGCGCGACGGTGTGGCAGATCCGCGCGGCGGTCAAGGAGCTGCTGGCCGGTCTCGAGGAGGATCTCGATCACCATCGGCTGATCGAGCTGGCCGAAATCCTCTGGCGGGAGCCGATGCACGAGCGGCGCATGGCCGCGGTGGTGCTGCTCGAGGTGCGCAGCGGCCTGCTTTCAGTCGGCGACCTGCCGTTCATCGAGCGGCTCATCCGCGAGTCGCGGACCTGGGCGCTGGTGGACGGCCTGGCGGCCGACGTGGTCGGCGACATCCTGTCCGCCGATGAGGAGGGCACGCTGCCGGTCCTGGATCGCTGGGCAGCCGACCACGACTTCTGGGTCCGACGCTCGGCGCTGCTGGCCTGGCTGCGTCCGCTGCGCCGCGGCGCGCCGTTGGATCACTTCGTGGGCATGGCCGACGCGATGCTCGACGAGCGCGAGTTCTTCATCCGCAAGGCCATCGGCTGGGTGCTGCGCGAAGTCGGCAAGCGCCGGCCCGAACCTGTTGCCGCCTGGCTGGCGCCGAGAACGCATCGGGTTTCCGGCGTCACCATCCGCGAGGCCGTCAAGTACCTGCCGGCGCCCGTGCGTGCGGAGCTCATGACCGCGTACCGCGAGCGACGCCCAGCCTGATCGGCCGGGTACCAGTGGGTACTGGCCCCGACGACCACGAATCGCGCGCCGTTGCCCGTTGACTCCACGCACACAGTACGAAGCCGCTGGAGGTCCTATCGCCGGGGCAGCCGGCTCTCCGTAACTTTGTACCCATGTTCGCGAATCGGGCGCCCGCGGACGGGTTCGGGCGACCTCGGCGGCGGCCGATGCTGCTGCCGCTGGTGTTCGGTGTCGTGCTGGTGCTGGTGGGCGTGACCGCCAGCGCCCTGGTCGCCGTTGCCTCGGCCCATCTGCGCCAGGTGACCCTTGCGGGAGCCGTCTCGCGCGACGCCGCGCTGGCCGAGCTGTTCGTGAACGCCAACCTGCGGGCCAGCGACGTGGTTGACGGCGGGCCGGCGGCTGCTCGCGCGGCCGAGCTGGACAGGCTGCTCCAGCAGCTCACCAACGAGGATGGGATCGTCCTGATCGAAGTCCGTGGACGCGAGGGGACGCTCATT
>DASSNI010000182.1:0-2436 GCA_035701385.1 Candidatus Limnocylindria bacterium
CTGGTGATCGAGCGCATGCAGACAGGCGCGAACGCGTCGATCACCGCGCAGTTTACGACGCGGACACTGATCCTCATGCCGGTGGCCATCGCACTGAACATCATCCTGGGGCAGACCGTGGCCGCCGCGCTGAAGATTCCGATCTACCTGGACTCCATCGGCACCATCCTGGTTGGCGTGCTGGCCGGGCCGATCGCCGGTGCGGCAACCGGCTTCCTCGCCAACGTCCTGTGGGCGTACGTGATCCCCCCGCCGTTCCAGTACCCGCCCGCGGCAGCGTTCGCGATCGTGGCGGCCGTCATCGGACTGATCGCGGGAATGGCGGGCGGCCTTGGCTTCCTGCGCCCGCGGCTTGATCGCCCGGCTGGCCAGCTGGCGGTGGGTGGTGTCATCGCTGCCGCGGTCATCGGCGGGCTGGCCTACCTTGGCTACCTTGGCTACACCGCCATCCTTGGCAACACGAACCTGACGCCGACGTCGGACAACGCCATCTTCGTGATCCTCGGCTGGTTCGCCCTGGCGCTCGTTGCGCTGACGGTCATCGGCCTGTTCGCGCTGCTCGTCTTAGGGCGCGACCTGACGGCCACGTACGTGGTGCTGACCGGCATGACCACCGGCATCGTGGCGGCGCTGGTCAGCGCGCCCATCGCGGCAGGTGTGTTCGGCGGGGTCACCGGCGCCGGCACCGACTTCCTGGTCGCCGCGTTCCGCCAGGGAGGCGCCGACATCGGCGCGGCGACGCTTGGCCAGGGGTTGATCAGCGACCCAATCGACAAGATCACGACGTTCTTCGTCGTGTACCTCATCGTCTCGGCGATGGCGCGGCGCACCAAGGCCAGGTTCCCGCAGGGTGAGCGGTTGCTCGCGGATGAGGAAGAGCCCACCGGCGACATGCGGGGGGCGACTGCCTGAGCCAGAGCCAGTCGGAGGGCGCCGTCCCGGAGTTCCTCGGCCGTCCCGGGACGAGCGCCTTCCATCGCCTCAATCCGCTCACCAAGGCGACGCTGGCCACCATCACGGCCTTCGCCGCGATCGTCATCGGGGGCCTGATCGGCCCTGCGGTTCTGCTGCTGGTGGCCGTGCTGCTGCCGGCGGCCGCGGCGGGCGTGGGGCGGTCGCTGATCCGGACCACGCTGCTGCTGTCGCTGCCGATCGCCATCTCGGCAGTGCTGGTGAATGTCTTCTTCTTCCCGGGCGGGCAGACGGTGCTGCTGCGTATCGGCCCGGTGACGGCAACTGCAGAGGGGCTCGCCTTCGCGCTCGAGATCCTGGCGCGCATCCTGGCGATCTCGGGTGCCATCACGCTCTTCTACCTGACCACCAGGCCTGCCGACCTCGTGGTGGACCTCGAGCGTCGTGGGGTGAGTGCGCGCGTCGCGTTCGTGGCCAATGCCTCCGTCCAGACGGTGCCGACGATGGTGGAGCGCGCCGCGCAGATCACTGCCGCCCAGCGTGCCCGTGGCCTCGATACCGAAGGTTCCGTCGCGAAGCGCATCCGCGGCCTGGTTCCGATCGTGGGGCCGGCGATCCTGGGATCCATCGCCGAGATCGAGGAGCGAACCATGGCGCTGGAGGCTCGAGGCTTCACCCGACCGGGGCGCCGCACCCTGCTGTGGCATCCACCTGACTCGGCTGGGCAGGCGCTGGCCCGCTGGTCCCTGGTCGCCGCCGCCGTGGGACTGGTCGTCGCCAGGGCTGCCGGCTGGCTGCCGTGGCTCGACTGAGGCCGTAGCACGTGCTCGTCCTGGAAGCGGTGACCTATCGCTATGCCGGCGCCACTCGCGCCTCTCTGCGCGACATCAGCCTGACCCTCGGCGACGGCGAGGTGGTCGGGCTTGCCGGCCCCTCCGAGGCCGGAAAGACGACCCTCTGCCTCGTGGCGTCGGGACTCGCTCCGCGCACGGTCGGCGGAACGCTGACGGGCCGCCTGCTGCTCGACGGTGAGGACGCGGCGCCGCTGCCCATGCATCAGCTCACCGGCCGAATCGGCATTGCGTTCGCCAGCCCCGCGACGCAGCTCTCCGGCGTGGCGGAAACGGTATACGAGGAGGTCGCATTCGGGCCGATGAACCTTGGTCTGCCCCGCCACGACGTCATCCGCCGGACGGACGAAGCCCTCGCCGCCCTGCGCATCGAGCCCCTTGCCGCCCGGAACCCGGCACGCCTTTCGGGCGGCCAGCAGCAGCTGGTGGCGATCGCCGGGCTGCTGGCCATGCGGCCGGGGATGCTGGTCCTGGATGAGCCGACTGCACAGCTCGACCCCGCGGGCAGTCGACTGGTGGCCGATGCGCTTGCCCGGCTTGCGGATGGCGGCGCATCGATCCTGATCGCCGAGCAGAAGACCGACCTTCTGGCACGCATCTGCCAGCGGGTCGTGGTGCTGGCAAGCGGCAGCGTGGCGCTCGAAGGCCGGACGGCCGACGTGATGGCCGATCC
>DASSNI010000183.1:0-2346 GCA_035701385.1 Candidatus Limnocylindria bacterium
GGTTGGGGGGCGCCTCCATGCCGACGACCACGAGTCGCGGCGGCGGTTCATGTCGCCCGGCCGTGGCAAGGATGGTGTCCAGGTTGGCCCGGAGTGCTGGCACGCTCAGGCCGCGCAACCCGTCATTGGCGCCGGTCTCCACCACCAGGACCGCAGGGTTCGATCGCAGCAGCCAGCCGATCCGCGCACGGGCATCGCTCGAGGTCTCGCCGCTCACGCCGGCGTTCACCACCCGGAACGCCAGGCCCGCGGAGTCCAGTTTCCGCTGAATCACCGCGGGGTATGCCTGGTCGGGCGAGACACCGAGACCCGCGGTCAGGCTGGTGCCGAGAAAGAGGATCACCGGCCGAGGGTCGCGCGGCTCCGTGCTCGCGGCACCGCCGTGCGCCTCGCCCGCGTCCCGCGTCCCGCATGCCGCCAGCAGCGCCAGCAAGACCAGCCCCGGATATCTTTTCACGATGCTCTATCCCGGAAATGCGTCATGATCCGTTGCGAAGCGCTCACGCGCAGCTACCCCTCCGGCGGGCGCATGCTCACCGTGCTGAAGGATATCACGCTCTCGGTCGAGGCCGGAGCGTACGTCGCGATCACCGGCCCCAGCGGCAGCGGCAAGACCACCCTGCTCGGGCTCCTGGCCGGGCTCGACCTCCCGAGCGCCGGTTCCGTCATGCTGGACGGCGTGCGCCTCGACACGCTCACCGAGGACCAGCGCGCCCGGCTCCGCGGCGAGCGGGTGGGGTTCGTGTTCCAGTCGTTCCAGCTCGTGCCCACGCTCACGGCGCTGGAAAACGTGCTGGTGCCGCTGGAACTGCTGGGCCGGCCCGACGAGGATCGGGCGCGATCGCTGCTCGCGGATGTGGGGCTCGCCGGACGGGAGGACCATTACCCGGCCCAGCTCTCCGGCGGCGAACAGCAGCGGGTGGCCCTGGCCCGCGCCTTCGTGAACACGCCGAAGATCCTCTTCGCCGACGAACCCACCGGCAACCTCGACGCCGCCACCGGCGAAATGATCATCGCCCTCATGGACGAGCTCAACCGCATCCACGGCACCACCCTGGTGCTCGTCACGCACGATGCGCAGCTCGCGCAGCGGGCCCGGCGCATGGTGCGGCTGGCGGACGGCGCCATCGTGCACGACAGCGCCACATGACCGGCGGCTTCGTGTTCGCCATGGCGTGGCGGGAAGCGCGCGCAAGCATGCGCCGCCTCGCGCTGCTCGGCGGCGGAGTGACGGCAGGCGTCGCCGCTCTCGTCGCCATCAACGGCTTCACCGCCAACCTGCGTGACTCCGTGTCCCGTCAGGCAGAGGCGCTGCTCGGAGCCGACCTCTCCTTCGAGGCCCGGTCAGCGCTCCCGGACACCGCTCGCGCCGCACTCAGGACCATCGGCGGCACGCGATCCGACGTCACCACCTTCAGTGCCATGACCTATGCGACGGGCAGCGAGACGGCCCGTCTCACCCAGCTGAACGCGGTCTCCGGCGGCTGGCCGTTCTACGGCCGGATCGAGACGGCGCCGGCGTCCGCCTGGCCGGCGCTGCAGCGTGGGCGCAATGCCATCGTGGACCCGGGGCTGCTCGCGTCCCTCGGCATCCGGGTCGGCGACAGCATCGCCGTCGGCGAGACGAGGTTCCAGGTCATCGGCACGATCGCGGCGGTGCCGGGGGACGTCGGCATCCGGAGCGCCTTCGGGCCGAGGGCGTTCGTCAACGGCGCATACCTGGATGACACGCAGCTGCTGGGATTCGGCGCCCGGGCGGAGTATGCCACGTTCGTGAAACTGCCTGCGGGCGCCGATGCCCAGCGGATCGCCGCCGAGTGGCGACCGCGCCTCCGGGCCGACCGGGTGCGTATCCGCACCGTGGCTGACGATCAGGCCCGGCTCGACAACGCCCTCACACGGCTCACCAACTTCCTGGGGCTGGTTGCCCTGGTGGCGCTCCTGCTGGGCGGGCTGGGCGTGGCGAGCGCGGTTCATGTGCAAATCCGCGGCAAGCTCGACTCCATCGCGATCCTCCGCTGCGTGGGGGCGACCTCGCGCCAGCTGCTCGGCGCCTATCTGGTGCAGGCACTGCTGCTGGCGCTGGCCGGCAGTGCCGCGGGCGCCGCGCTGGGACTCGGAATCCAGCGGCTCCTCCCCGCCCTGCTGGCGGATCTGCTGCCGGTGGATGTGCAGGTGCAGGTCTCATGGACCGCGGCGCTCGCCGGGCTCGCCATGGGAGTGTGGGTGGCAATGGCGTTCGCTCTCCTGCCACTGCTGCAGGTGCGCCAGGTCTCCCCCCTTGCGGCGTTGCGGCGGGATGTCGTGCCCCTCCGCACCCGCTTCGACCGGTGGCGTCTGCTGACG
>DASSNI010000184.1:0-11307 GCA_035701385.1 Candidatus Limnocylindria bacterium
CGGTCGAAGACGTGACCGTGGTCGGCGATGCGGTCTGGGACCTGCTTGCCGCACGTCGTGCCGGGATGCTGTCCGTCGGCCTGCTGACCGGCGGCTACGGCGAGGACGAGCTGGTCAGCGCCGGAGCCTTCCGCGTGTACCGGGATCCGGAGGAGCTCGACGCCTCGCTCGACGAGCTCGGCATCCTGGCCTGAGGCCAGTCTGGTCGGTGCGTCAGGCGCCGGCTGGACCGCCCCGGGTCGCGCTGGCCGGACGGGTGCGGCGGGCGCCGACGATGGTGAACACGGCCAGCACGGCGGCGATCACGCCGTAGGCGATGTGATCGGGCTCGGCGCCCATCAGGCCCGTTCCCAGGCCCAGCGCCGCGGCGCCGACGAAGACCACGGCCGCCGCTCGCGGGAAGGGCAGCACGGTGCCCGCGCCCACGATCATCAGCAGGCCGGTCACCAGCCCGCTGGGCTTGGTCGCATCCGACACGTCGGCCGGCCCGGTGCCGGTGGGGTCGGGCGCGGGAATGCCGGGCGCAAACGACTGCACGACGACGTAGAGGCCGGCCGCGATGCCGGCGAGCAGGACCCCCGTGCGCAGCCATTGCATGGTTGCGGGAACCGTAGCAGGTTGCGCTCGCCTGGTCAGCGGGGGACCGGTCAGCGAGGGACTACCAGGTCCGATTCCTCGGGATGGCGGGCCAGGTAGGCGCGCACGAACTCGCAGCGTGGCACCAGCTTCAGGCCGCGGCCGCGGATGTCGTCGAGGGCGCCACGCACCAGCCGGCTGCCCATGCCCCTGCCCTCGTAGGCCGGATCGACCTCGGTGTGGATCAGCGTGATCCGATCTGGCCTGGCGCGGTAGGTGATGGTGCCGATCAGCTGCTCGCCGTCGCGCAGCTCGTACCGCTGCTCCGTGGGGTTGTCGACGACCTGGCTCATGGCAGCCTCACCTGCACGGTTCGCGCCGAAAGGGCCAGGAGATGCGCGCAACGGGAAAGCGCCTGGGCACGAGACCCTCCCTCCGGTGAACGGGCAGTGCCCGGTCCCGTGCCAGACGCTTCGAGTCCGAGTCGGCGAGCGTCCGCGGGTTGAGGGCACGCAGCCGCAGCGCTGTATCGGATTCCGATACTCTACCAGCGCGGGCAAGGGCTGACCGCAAAATCGGGCTCAGCGGTCCGCAGGATCCGTGTCGGAGCGGATGGCCCAGTGCCATGACTGCTTGTAGATGCGCACGATCAGGTTCGTCTCGGAATCCAGGACGCCGTCGATGCTGGCGAGCTCGTTCATCAGGAACTGGGCGAGCTCCAGGTTGGTGCGCACCACGACCTCGATGATCAGGTCCACGCGACCGGTGCTTGCGCCCACGTAGCGAACCTGCGGCAGGCTGCTCAGGCGCTCGGCGACGGCGTCCAGGTGGCCCATGGCGACCTTGAGGCCGATGATGACCGGCGTCTCGTAGCCGACATCGAACGGGTCGACGGTGGCCACCACGCGCATCACCCCGTCGTTCAGCAGGCGCTTCAGCTTGCGGCGAGCGGTCACCTCGGTCACGCCCAGCGAGCGCGCCAGGTCGATGACCGTCATCCGCCCGTCCTGCTGCAGCAGCTCGATCATGCCGCGCTCGGTGGGGTCCAGGCGGTGGCGGGCCGGCGGTGAGTATCTGTTTCCGACAGTCATGTCAGACGGCTTGACCTATCCCGATAGAATTGTGGGCGCACAATATCCCAAAGCGATACTGCGCGTCGATATTCGGGGGCCGGAGGCGAGGGACCGAATGACCACAGCGCGAGCCCAGGCAGAGGCTGCCCCGGGCGTCATCGAAGCCCACTCCATCGACTACATCCCGCAGAGCGAGCGGCACGGCAAGGTCACGGACCAGTTCACCCTCTGGTTCCTGGGCAACGCCAACCTCTCGACGCTGGCGGTGGGCCTCATCGCCATGACCCTTGGGCTGCCGCTCCTGTGGGTGCTGGTGGCCATCGTCCTGGGCGAGGTGTTCGGCACCTTCTTCATGGCCTTCCACTCGGTGCAGGGACCCCGCATGGGCATCCCACAGCTCCTGCAGTCGCGGCCCCAGTTCGGCTACCTGGGGGCCTTGATCCCGCAGTTCATCGGCCTGTTCCTGTACGTGGGCTTCAACGTCTTCAACACGATCATCGGCGGCCAGGCGCTGGCCACCTTGACCGGCCTCGATGGCGACGTCGCCAGCGTGATCATGGCCGTCGCCGCCCTGGTGCTGACCATCGGTGGCTATGACTGGATCCACTTCGTGCAGAAGTGGGGCACGTACCTCTTCCTGGTCGTGTTCGGGCTCTTCACCCTCGGCGTGCTGCTGAACGGCAACCCGCCGGCCGACCAGGTCAGCGGTGACTTCGCCTGGACGCCGTTCCTGGGGGTCATCGTCATCGTCGCCAGCTACCAGGTGTCGCAGGCGCCGTACGTCTCCGACTACAGCCGCTACCTGCCGCGCTCGTCGACCGTCCGCTCGACCTTCCTGTGGAGCTACTTCGGCTCCATCGCCGGCTCGTTCTGGATGATGGCGCTGGGCGCGTTCCTGCTGGCCAGCTTCCAGGGCAACGCCGCCATCGATGCGGTCAGGTTGGGCGGCGACGCGCTGTTCGACGGCTACGGCACGATCGTGCTGACCACCGCGCTGGTCGGGCTGGTGTCGGTCATCGCGCTGAACCTGTACAGCGGCTCCCTGGCCATGCTGGCCATGGTCGACGTGGTGCGGCCCATCACGGCCAGCGTCACGACGCGCGCCATCGCCATCGGCGTGATCCTGGTGCTGGGCACAGCCGGGGCCATCGGCATTCCGGAAGACTTCCTCGGCAGCTACAACGTCTTCCTGATCGTGCTGCTGTACTCGCTGGTGCCGTGGACCGCGATCAACCTGGTCGACTTCTTCTTCGTGCGAAAGGGCGACTACGCGATCCTGGAGATCTTCAAGCCGAACGGCATCTACGGCGCCTGGAACTGGCGCGGCCTGGTGGCATACGTCATCGGCATCGCGGTGATGGTGCCGTTCTTCGCGATCTTCAACGGCGCGGACGAGGTGTTCATCGGACCCATCGCCCGTTCACTCGAGAACTCGGACATCTCGCTGTTCGTCGGGCTCCCGGTGTCGGCGCTGCTGTACTGGCTGCTGTGCCGCAACCTGAACCTGGGCGAGGAGCGGCGGCTGGCGGCAGCCGAGGCCGCCGAGCTGGAGGCGGCCGGAGAGGCGGCCGCTGCCGAGGCAGCCACTGCGCCGGCGTAGCGGCGGTCCGCGCGTGCACAAGCTCTCGACCTTCAGCATCGTCGCCCGCTGCGAGCGGACCGGCCAGCTGGGCGTGGCCGTCTCGACCGCCGACGTGGCGGCCGGCCGGCTGGTGACCTGGGCGCGCGCCGGGGTAGGGGCGGTGGCCACCCAGTCGTGGCCCAGCCTCTACCTGGCGATCGACGTGCTGGACCTGCTGGAGGGAGGCGCATCGGCGCAGCAAGCGCTCGACCAGGCGCTGGCCGCCGATCCAGGCCGCGAGGTGCGGCAGCTGGGCGTGGTCGACGCGGAGGGCAGCAGCGCCTCGTTCTCCGGCATCGAGTGCACGCCGTGGTACGGCGAGGAGACGGGCGAGAACTTCGCCTGCCAGGGCAACATGCTGATCCGCGGAGAGACGGTCAGCGCCATGGCGGCCTCGTTCCGCTCGACCGAGAGAGCCGAGCTGGCCGAACGGCTGATGCAGGCCCTCGAGGCCGGCCAGGCAGGGGGTGGTGACAAGCGAGGGCGGCAGTGCGCTGCCCTGCTGGTGGTCGACCGCGAAACCTACCCGCTGTGGGACCTGCGCGTCGACGAGCATCCCCAACCGGTGGCCGAGCTGCGGCGGGTGTACGAGATCGCTCGCCATCAGCTGCTGCCCTTCGTGGAGGGGCTGCCGACGCGCGACAACCCGCTGGGCAGCCTGAGCGACGAGTTCATCGAGATGAACCTGCTGCCCCCGCCGCAGCGTCCCGGCGGAGGAGGCTCGGGGCCGATGGAGCGGGCGGAGGAGACCGCGTGACAACCGCCGGGCGCCCGCAGGCGCCGGCCTACGAGCGGCCTCGCCCGCCGCGCGACATCCCACACCTGCTGGTTCCCGAGAAGCGCCGCATCTCGCACTGGAACGACCGCAACGAGCTCCGGGTCCAGAACTGGATCGAGCCCTGGGACTTCGCCTCGCCGCTGGACGTGGGCATCGTCAACGTGCCGCTCAGCAAGACCTCCATCCTGCCGAACGGCGCCCACGCCGCGCCGAACGCGATGCGCGACGCGTGGGCCATCTTCACCACCTTCTCGCCGGACTACGACGTCGACCTGGCGACGATGCGGGTGCGCGAGATCGGCGACGTGCAGGTGCCGGTGCTCGACCTGCTGCAGGGCCTGGCCGATGTCCAAGAGTCGCTGCAGGCGCTGATGGAGCAGCCGGAGGGCTTCTTCCCGCTGATCATCGGCGGCGACCACGCCATCACCGCGCCCGCAGTGCGGGCCTACTGCGGGGCGCACCCGGACCAGCAGGTGGGCCTCATCCACTTCGACGCGCACAACGATGTCCGCGTCATGGACCACGGCCCCACCAACGGCACGCCGATCCGCGGCATCCTGGAGTCGGGCGTCCGCGTGCGCGGCGAGAACCTGGTCCAGTTCGGCATCCACGGCTTCATGAACGCCAGCTACTACAAGCGCTGGGTCGAGGGCCAGGGCGGCACCATCTACACCGCGCGCGCCATCCGTCGTGCGGGCATCGAGCCGATGGTGGCCTCGGCGCTCGAGATCGCCGGCCGCGGTACGGACGCGATCTATGTGACCGTCGACATCGACGTGCTGGAGGTGGGCTACGCCCCCGGCACCGCGGCCGCCACGCCGGAGGGCCTGCCGCCCAGCGACCTGCAGGAGGCGCTCTTCCTGATGGGGCAGGATCCGCGGGTCGCTGCCATCGACTTCGTGGAGCTGGATCCCAGCCGCGACGTGGCCGAGATCACCACCCGCGCCTTCGGCTCGGCGATCCTCACCTTCCTGGCCGGCCTCTTCCTGCGTCGCAACGACGGCTGGCGCGGCTACGACCCCTCGCCCATCCGCGACTGAGGCCGTCAGGCGAGGGTGATGACGACCTTGCCGGCGGCCTCTTCCCGCTCGAGATAGGCGATCGCCTCGGGCACCTGCTCCAGCGGGTACGTGCGGTCGATGACCGGCCGCACCTTTCCGGCCTCGATCAGGTCCTTCAGCGCCAGCAGGTGGTCCGGCGTCAGGTTCGCGATGAAGCTGACCACCGGCTGCCCGACGAGCCGCTTACGCAGCGACGCGGCCGCAAAGCCCCCAAGCGGCCCGAGCAGCCCCTTGCCGGCGCCCACGCGCACCAGCACGCCATCCGGAGCGAGAGCTCGCAGCTGGGCGCCCATGCGTGGCGTGCCGCCGACATCGACGATCAGGTCGTAGCGCTCGTCCCTGCGAGTGAAGTCGTCGCGCCCGTAGTCGATCACCCGCTGGGCGCCGAGCGAGCGGACAAGATCGACGTGCGCGCCGCGGGTCACCGCCGTGACCTCGCCGCCCAGGGCAGCGGCGATCTGCACCGCGAAGCTGCCAACGCCACCGCCCGCGCCGTTGACGAGCACCCGCTGCCCTGGCTGCAGCTGGCCCTTGTCACGCAGCGCCACCAACGCCGTGCCCGCGGCGACCGGCACAGCGGCCGCCTCTGCGAGCGAGAGGTTCGAGGGCTTCGGCACCGACATGCGGGTCGCCACGTACTCGGCGAAGGCGCCAGTGCGGAAGCCCATGACCTCGTCACCGACGCGGACCGTGGCGAAGTTGGCGCCAACGGACTCGACCACGCCGGCGAAGTCCACGCCCAGCAGGGGATAGCGTGGCCGCCGCCAGCCCTCGGCCGCTCGTACGATGAATGGTGTGCCGCGCACGCGGCGCCAGTCGCCGGCATTCACCGAGGCAGCGTGCACCCGCACCAGCGCGCGGTCCTCTTCGAGATCCGGCTTCTCGACATCGTCGAGCCGCAGGTGGCTGGGCGGGCCATATCGGTCCTGGACGATCGCCTTCATCACGGGGTTCCCATACTGTGTAAGGTAGGTGCGAACCGTAAGACTTACGATGTAAGGTTGTCAAGCGTCGTGACCACGAACGCCAAACCGAAGGACTCCGTCGTGCGGCAGCCGCTCAGCCGCGAGCGGGTGCTGGGCGTTGCCATCGGCATGGCAGACGAGGGTGGGGTGGAGGCCGTGACCATGCGGCGGCTGGCCCATCGGCTGGGAGTGGAGGCGATGTCGCTCTACCACCACGTGCGCAACAAGGACGACATCCTGGCGGGCATGGTGGAGGCGGTCGTTGGCGAGATCCAGCTGCCGCAGCCGGAGGAGCCCTGGAAGGCCGCCATCCGCCGCTTCGCGCGGTCCGCCTACGAGACGTACGCGCGCCATCCGTGGGCGGCGCCGCTGTCCCTGCGCGGGCAGCAGCCCGGTCCGGCGCGCATGGCATACATGGATGCCGTGCTCGGCAGCCTGGCCGGCGCCGGCCTGTCCGAGAGCTACACCGACCTCGCCTACCATGCGCTCGAGGCCCACATCATGGGCTTCACACTGTGGGAGGGCGCCATGGCGCTGGGCGACCAGGAAAACCTGGCGCGAGTGGCCACCGCCTTCCTGGAAACGATTCCGCAGGACCAATTCCCGCACCTGGTCGACCACATCCACCAGCACCTGCGGCCGCGACCGGCCGATGCGCCGGGCGCGTTCACCTTCGGGCTGGACCTGCTGCTGGACGGGATCGAGCGCCAGGCCGCCGCGGAGGCCTAGGCCCGCACGAGCGAGGGGACCGTCAGCTCTTGTCCCAGAAGGCCTCGCGCCAGGCGGGCGCTTCGAAGTCCTCTGCGAAGAAGATGCGCAACTTCGCCACGCGGCCATCCTTCAGCTCGTACAGGTTGATCACCCACCACATCGACCCGTCCGGATACCGCGTTCGGTAGATGGCCGTGCCACTATCGCCGCTGCCCTCTACGGCCACAACCGTGTACATCGGTGTCAGCGCGTACGACGTACCGCCGATGACGTCGGACATCTTCGTGTCGTTGAGGTTGCCTGGATAGTTCTGGAACTGGCCGATCAGCCCGTCCGGTCCCCGGAACCGCTCGCCTGATTGCGGAAACTCGGCAACCACGTCGGGGTGATAGAACTCACGCAGGCGCTCGTACTGGCCCGTGGTGAGAATCTCGCCGAACGACGCCATGAGCGCGCGGTGCTCCTCGTTGTTCATGAGGCGAGCCTCCTGAGCTCCTCGCCACGCCGCGTCGCTTCGTCCGTGCTGGCGCGGATCAGGGCCGCCTCCTTCGCGCTGAAGGCGCGTCGGGCGAGCATCTCCAGCGCGCGCTCGTGGAGGCCGCGAATCTCGACCAGCGCGCTGCGCCGAACGGCAGCCGGCATGTCATCGGCGTCTGCCATCTGCTGGTATCCCGCGTGCGCCATGTAGGCGTCCACCACCGCCTTCAGCTCCGGGGCGGGCAGCAGCGTCGCCAGCTCGGGCAGCAACCGCTCGAAGGCCGAACGGTTCAGCGCCGTGAAGGATCCAAGGTCGCTTGCCACCGACAGGGCCACGCGGTTCACGTCGAGCTCGAAATACACCGCCTTTGCCGCATTGCGCGCCTGCGCGCGGAACTGCCTGCGCTGGATGTAGATGCCGACCACCAGCCAGCCCATGACGCCCACGAATGAGCCGATGATGCCCGGCAGGAGGTCCTTCAGCTCCATCAGCCGTCAGGCCTGGGCCTCTGCGATCGCGGCCGCGAATCGCGGGATGCCGTCCTCGACCATCTGATCCGAGGCGGTGAGGCTGATCCGGAACCAGCCGGGCGTCTCGACGATGGTTCCCGGCAGGACCAGCACCCGGTGGCGGGCCAGGATCTCGGCGAAGGCCTCGTCGTCCTCGATCGGCGAGCGGGCCATCACGTAGAACGTGCCCTCCGGCATGGTGGCCTCGTAGCCGAGGTCCCGGAGCGCGGGCACCAGCCGGTCGCGACGGCGCTGGAGCCTGCCGACGTCGATGGACAGCTTCTCCAGGTCCTCCAGCGAGTGCTGCAGCAGGGCATTGGGGAACAGGTAGCCGCCGGCGAACTGCTGGATGAAGAGCTCGTCGCGCACCTCGGCGCGCTCCGGCAGGGTGGGTGGCACGGTCGCGAAGCCGATCCGCTGGCCCGGCGCCAGCAGCGTCTTCCCGTACGA
Source organism: Candidatus Limnocylindria bacterium (assembly GCA_035701385.1). Taxonomy (GTDB): domain Bacteria; phylum Chloroflexota; class Limnocylindria; order QHBO01; family QHBO01; genus DASSCW01. The sequence goes on from DASSNI010000184.1 coordinate 8,223, forward strand.
GTAGGTGATCATGGTGTGCGGGTAGAGCTGCGATGGGCTGGTGTACTCCACCCCGTCGAACAGGATGCGGTTGTACGGCTCGTCGCTGATGATCCACACCGGATGGCCGATGCGTCCCGAGGCCTCCTCCAGCACGTCGGCCAGCCGCCGCAGATCCCCCGCGGGGTAGACGCGGCCGCTCGGATTGTGCGGCGAGTTCACGATCACCGCCCGCGTGCGCGGGCCGATGGCGGCCGCGATGCCATCCACCGCCAGGTCGAAGGCCGGCGGATCCAGCGTGACGCGGATCGGTTCGCCGCCGGCGGCCAGGATCAGCATCTCGTAGAAGAACCACGGTGGTGACAGGAAGATGACCTCGTCGCCCGGGTCGACCAGCGTGCGGATGGCGGTGGCCAGCGCCGCGAAGCCGCCGTTCGTCATGGCCACGTCCGCCGGGTCCCACTCCATGCCCGTCCGTCGAGTGAGCGTCGCTGCTACCGTGCGCTGCGAGGCCGGTTCGGACAGCTTGTACGCGAACCAGTCCTTGTCCTGCGGCTCCACGTGGCGGCGAAGCGCGGCCACGTAGTCGGGGAGCGGCATCTCCTGCGGATTGCCCACCGCGAAGTTCGCCACGTCGGGCTGCAGGTTGAGCTGTTCGAACGATCCGCTGAAGAAGCGCAGGAAGGGCGCCACGCTCTGGCGCAGTCGCGCCCGGTGGCCGGTGCTCGGCTCGACGGCTGTCATGCCGTCGATTCTGCCACGCCATCGGCGCCGGCAGCCATGGGCAGGCCTACGGCCCCGGCTTCACCACCATGTCCCACAGGGCGATCAGCAGGATCACCACCACCGCGACGTAGGCCGCAAGCCACGAGCGCAGCAACGCCCGCGCCTCGTCGGGCGAGGTGTCCGTCCGGCTCATGGCGATGCCGGTTCGAGCCACGAACCCGACCCCCACCGCGAAGGCCAGCACGAAGCAGGCGATGCCGATGATCACCCACAGTTGCGTGAAGTCCCAGGCACTGCTGGTCAGGACCAGCCACGGACCGGTGATGAGCACCAGCACGACGGCCGGCGTGAAGATCCGGGGCCCAACCCAGCCCAGGGTCCGTCCGAATGCCGATGCAGCGGCCGGGTCGCCGCCCCGCAGTGTGGCCATGCCGACTGCCATCAGCATCAGTCCGCCGCCGACCCAGGCCACCGCCCCCACGATGTGCAGGAACAGAAGCCACGGTGCGATATCCATGACGCGGTCAGGCCAGCATTCGGCGTGCTAGAACGTCCCGAACAGCCGGTCGCGCGCTTCCCGGTCATCGAAGAGCAGGACGACCTGCGCGTTCGAGGCCAGCAGCTGCAGGGCGGGCACGCAGCCGGACGGCGTGCAGGCCCGAACCGAGCGAAGGGCCTGGCTGCCGCGCCGCACGCCTGCCTCGGTGGCTCGCGCGGCGTCTCGGAACTGCAGCTGCCACAGCTCGCCGGTGGAGGCGAGCATGACCTGCGCGGCCGCCGCATCGTCGGCTGCGACTTCCCGCCCGCCCAGGTGGCCGTACCAGCGGACGGGAACGCCTCCGTCCGGCATGCCGCTTCCCCCTGGTGCGCTGCGCTCCGCGCGATCCGGCCGCAGCACGGGATAGCCCAGCCGCACCCCGACCAGGAGGAGCAGCGCGACCAGGAGTGGCGCCAGGATCAGCGGCCAGGGCTGGTCCTCCTCCGGCACAGGACCCACATCGGCATGCAGGCCGGCGATCCCGCCGAACTCGGGCCGGACGTCGGTGTAGATCCGGCCCGTGACCTCGGTCGCACCGGGTTGCATCGGCCCTTCGAACTCCACGGTCAGAAACCGCTCTTCGGCGGCGGGGTCGTAGAGGTTCATCCGCGTCGGCGGTCCGTCCTCGATGGGCCGCAGCTCGCCGTTCACGCGGACCCACGTCGGCATGCCCTCGAACCTGCCCTGCTCGAGCTCCTCGAGGGTGACGGTCCAGGGGTAGGGCGTGGTGGCGATCACCAGCGTGGGAATCGCGCTGAGGACCGCCAGGCCGATGGCGATGAGGATGACGGCCATGCCCCGGCCGCCGGCCAGCCGGCGCAGCTGGTGGGGAAGCCAGGCAACGGCGGCCAGCAGGCGGTCGCCGACGGTCATGGGGTTGGCCACGCCATGTATAGGGGCGCGGGCGGGGTCATCGGTTCATTGGGCGCTCGAGCATCGGGATCAGGTGGTCGATACGCTCGACAGTGAGCTGGGCACCGGCTGCGGCCAGCGCATCGGCCGACACCGCCGAGCCGGCGAGAACGGCCAGGGGCGTCATGCCGGCCGCCACGGCGGCGCGCATGTCCCAGGTGCTGTCGCCCACGCACCAGCAGGCAGCGGGATCCACGTGGATGGTCGCGGCCGCGGCGAGGAGCAGGTCGGGCGCCGGCTTGGCGCGCCGGACGGAGCTGCCGTCCACGATGCGTGGCTCGGTCGCACGGCGCAGGGCCGCTACGCTGCGGCCGACCTGCTCGCGCCGGCTGGAGGTGGCGACAGCCCACGGCAGTCCGGCGGATTCCACCGCGTCCAGGAAGTCGGTCACGCCCGGCAGCGGCCGCGGATCAGTGTTGAGCTCCGAGTAGATCTGGCCGGAGCGGGCGTCGATCCCTTCTGCGGCGTCCTCGTCCAGCGTGCGGCCGTCCCGGGCCGCGACCTCGTGCGCCAGGCGCTTCCCGTCAGCGCCGATGAGCTCCGCCACGAACCGCCGATCCGCCGGGATGTCATGTTCGCCGAACGTCCGCATCCACGCTTCGATGCGCGTACCCACGGTGTCGACCAGCGTGCCGTCCAGGTCCAGCAGCACGGCGGCCGGGGATGTTATGCGCTCGTCGTTCATCGGCCCCATGCTGGCACGTCCAGGCCCTGGGAGCCCGGTGCGGCGAAGCCAGCAGACTGCTAGGACATGCGCTCCAGGGTGATGACCGGGATGACGCGGGTCGTCTTCTGCGGGTAGTCCCTGAACTCCGGCCGCTCGGCGGCGTGCTGGTCGTACAGCCGCTGCCGCTCCTCACCGGTGTGGACGGTGGCCCGCGCCCGGAACGTCTCGCGGTCCGTTTCGACCGTGACCTCGGGGTGGGCGAG
>DASSNI010000185.1:0-3600 GCA_035701385.1 Candidatus Limnocylindria bacterium
GGCGCCCGCGCCAGGTCGGCCAGCCGGCTGGCGGCCCGGTCCATGCCCGTGCGCTGCAGCCCCTCGAGCAGGGTCCAGGCGGGCTCCTCCCAGCCGGTGATGTACGCGTTGTCCGGGAACTGCTGGACGCGCCAGGCGGAAATGAGGATGGTCTGCACCATGCGGCCGGCCATGAGGTCGGCCAGCAGGTCCGCCTCATCGGCCTCGAGCGGCACGACGGAGGTGAAGCCCGGCAGGAACCAGGCGGCGACGTCGAACAGGTCGTCGCGGTGGCGGACCAGCGACTGCAGGGTGGCCGGCACGTCGAGCACCAGGGCGGTGTGCGCCATGTCGCCGAAGTCGATGATGCCGCTGATCCGATCCCTCTCGTCGAGCAGCAGGTTGTCCAGGGTGACGTCGTTGTGGATGACCTGCGCCCTCAGCTGGGGCAGGGCCGGCGCAACGCGCTCCTCGAAGCGGCGCAGGAATCGGTCGAGCAGCGCGCGGCGGCTGGGGTCGGCCACGCGGTCGGCGTGCTGGGCCAGCTCCGGCAGGATCTGTTTCTGGTCCCAGAGGATCACCCGGCCGGCGGCCGGGTGGAAGAAGCCGCGCAGGGCGTGGCTGACGCGGGCGGTCGCCTGGCCGATGGCGCGCACTGCGGGGCCGTCCAGCTCACCTGGCGCCGCCGCGCGACCCGGGAAGAAGGGCAGCAGCCGGACGAGGTGGGTGGCGCCAGCCTCGGTGGCGGATGCAACCAGGGAGCCGCCGCCGGCAGGCAGCGCACGCGGGACGGGCAGGCCCGGGTCCATGGCAGCCACGTGCTCGACGGCGGCCACTTCCATGTCCACCACCGCCGGATCCTCGGCAGCGTTCGAGACCTTCAGCACCCAGCGACGGCCATCGGCTCCGTCCACGCGGAAGTTCTGGTCACGCTCGCTGACGAGAGCATGGGCCTCCCCGCTCACCCCGAACAGCTCGCGGGCCAGCTCTGCGGCCCGGGACGGCCTCAGCGCGGGGGGATCGGCGTGCAGGACGCCTGGCGTGGACATCGGCCCGGATCGTACACGTCGCTAGACTCGGCCCATGGCCGCCGCTCCCTTCGCTGACTTCGCGCGCGTGGCCGGCGCGGTGTCCGCCACCACCTCGAAGCTGCGGAAGCGCGACCTGCTGGCCGCGTACCTACGTTCCCTGCCGGCCGACGCGGTGCCGGTGGCCGCCACCTTCTTCGCCGGGCGACCGCTGCCCGGGGCGCAGGACCGGCTGGGACTGGGCTGGGTGCAGCAGAGCCAGGCGCTGGCCGCCGCGTCGGCGGCGAATGCCGAGGCGCTGAACGCCGCGTACCTGCGCCATTCGGACCTGGGTGATGCGGCGGCTGACCTGCTGGCGACCCGCCGGCCCGCACCCTCGACGCTCGACCTCGCGGACGTGGATGCCGCCTTCCGGGCGATGAGCGAGGCGCCGTCGGCCGAGGCGCGGGTCACCGAGATGGCGCGGCTGTACGAGCGCGCCACGCCGGACGAGGCGCGCTACATCGGCCGCATCGCGGCGCGCGAGCTGCGCATCGGGCTGCGGGAGGGGCTGCTGGAGGAGGCGATCGCCGCCGCCTTCGAGCGACCGATTGCCGACGTGCGCCGCGCGCTGATGCTGGTCGGTGAGCCGGGTGAGGCCGCTGCCCTGGCACGCGACGACGCGCTGGCGAGTGCCGCCCTGCACCTGGGGCGGCCGATCCGCTTCATGCTGGCCACTCCCGTCGCAGATTCCGGCGAGGTGATGCGGCGCGTGGGCGACGAGGCCTGGATCGAGGACAAGTACGACGGCATCCGCGCCCAGCTGCACCTCGTCGATGGCCGCGCCCAGCTCTTCAGCCGCGACCTGAACGACATCACCCGCTCCTTCCCGGAAGTGGCATCGGCCGCGGCCACGCTCGACCATCGGCTGGTCATCGACGGCGAGCTGGTGCCGTACCGGCAGGGATCGGTGATGGACTTCGCCAGCCTGCAGACGCGGCTGGGACGCGTGAACCCCGGCGCCGACCTGCTGGAGCAGGTGCCGGTGGTGCTGGTGGCGTTCGACCTGCTGCACCTCGACGGCCAGGACCTGCTCGAGACGCCGCTGCGCGACCGCCGTGCGGCACTCGAGGGCCTCGATCTGCCGGGGCGCAGCGACGGGCGCCTCCTGCTCTCGAACCTGGCCACCGCCCGCAGCGCCGACGAGGTCGAGCGCCGCTTCGACGACGCGCGCGAGCGCCGCAACGAGGGCCTCATGGTCAAGGACCCGGGATCGGTCTACCAGCCCGGGCGGCGTGGGCTGGGCTGGCTGAAGCTCAAGAAGGCGCTGGCCACGCTGGACTGCGTGGTGGTCGGCGTCGAATGGGGCCACGGCAAGCGGCGCCACGTCCTGTCGGATTACACCTTCGCCGTGCGCGCCTCCGACGAAGCCGATGCGCCGCTGCTGACCATCGGCAAGGCCTACACCGGCCTGACCGATGCCGAGATCGCCACGATGACCGAGCACTTCAAGTCCATCACCCTGCGCGACTTCGGGCGCTACCGGACCGTGCACCCGGAGGTGGTGGTCGAGATCGCCTTCGACCGCATCATGCGCAGCAGCCGGCACAAGAGCGGCTTCGCAATGCGCTTCCCGCGCATCGTTCGCATCCGCGACGACAAGACGCCGGCCGACATCGATGAGCTGGCGACCGTGGAGGCCCTGTTCGGGGAGCAGGCCACCGGGCGCATCCTGCTGGCCCGAGGCAGCGGCGGCGAGACGGAGCGCATCACGGCGACCGGCGAGGGTCCGGAGAGCTCATGAGGGTCGGGTAGGATCGTCCGATGAGCGGCTTCGATCCCTTTGCGCCGTCCCCCGTCGCGGTCGACGTCTACACCGATGCCTATCGGATCTCCGGCAAGACGCCGTCTCGCTTCAGCCGGGTCGCCGACATCGTCAACCAGGCCAGCTCCACCCACCTGGTCATCGAGGAGGCCACGATCAGCGAGTACGCCGATCCAACGGCCACCATCTCCGCCATGCAGGCGCTGGTCGACCTGTCGCAGGCACTGCTGGTCATCGCCGCCGAGAGCGGTGAGCCGGCGACGCGACCCGAGATGCGCATTCCCAAGCGCGCCGTGCGCGCCCAGATCGGCCTGCCGCCGTTCCGCGTCACGGGCAGCATCCATGTCCCGCAGGGCAGCCGCCCGGCCGACGGCGTGTTGAACGCCAGCGACCGCTTCCTGGCGATGACCGAGGTGACGATCGCCTGCGGACCGCACCCTGAGCTGGCACGCACCGCGGCCGCGGTCGCCTTCCAGCGATCACGCGCCCAGCTGATCCTGGTGACCGATGACGAGCACCCCGACCAGCTGCTGGCCGATGTCCTCGATGCGGCGACCGCCGAGCGCTGGCTGCAGCAGGCCCGCGAGGGGGAGGGCAGCTAGGAGAGGCGGCTTGGAGCGGCGGCTAGCCGGACCCCACGCGACCGGCCACCGGCGCCGCCACGCGGCCGGTCGCCTCGCCGGCCTCGATCACCGCGCTGACCAGCCGCGCGGCGCGCTGCGCGTCCAGGCGCTGCACGCGCCCGATGCGCTGCGCCCACCACGGTGCGTTGTCGCTGGTCACCACCTC
>DASSNI010000186.1:0-7986 GCA_035701385.1 Candidatus Limnocylindria bacterium
GGATCCACGGCGCTCATGTCCTGGCCGGTGCGCAGCAACCCACCCAGCAGGATGGCCCACGCGCCCGGCAGCGAGAGGGGGTAGTGCTGGCGGTCAAGGCGGGCCTGGATGGCGTTGGCCAGCGTGGCGTGCGTCGAGTCGAGGATGAGTGCGTCCACCTCCTGGTCGCTTACGGCCTCGCTCAGCGCCGACGCCCCGCCCATCGACTCGCCCAGCAGCGCGATGCGGTCCGGCTTCTTTTCCTGGCGCAGCCAGCCCAGCACCGCACGCAGGTCGTCCGCCTCGCGCAGGCCCTGCGTGGTCTGCGTGCCGCCGCTCTGGCCGTGGTTCCGGAAGTCGAGCAGCAGCAGGTTGTAGCGCTGGTGGAGGACCTCGGCGACATCGAGCATGTTGCTCTTGTTGCCCCCATAGCCGTGGGCCAGCACCACGGTGGCGTCGCCAGGTGGCGAGCCGTCGCCAGCCGGGATATACCAGGCCGCCAGCCGCACGCCATCGGACGAGGTCAGGTCGCCGCCGGCATTCGGCGGCCGGTCGGGGCAGTTCTCCGGGTCCGGAAGGTCGGCCAGCGCCACGTCGCTCCCGGCGTCGTAGTTGACCGCCTCGTAGACCCATGCATGGCCGATGGCCGGGGTGCGGCAATCGCGGCTCGGCGCCGGCGGGCTTGCCAGCTGATCGGAGCCGACGAAGCCGACGTAGCCCAGGTACGCCAGCAGCGCCACCAGGAGCGCGACGAGGGCGAAGGTCACCCAGCGGGTGATGGCTCCGCGCCGTGCGGTGCGCTGATCCTCCGGCGGCTCGAACGGCATCGGGGCCGAGTATACGGTCGCGAATCCGGGATTCGTCCCGTACAATCGAATGCCGATCGACGCGCCCGACGGCGCGTCGTCTGTGCGTCAGGAGGCTCTGCATCGGGTGGTGACCACCAAGAAGGCGACGAGCGTGGAGCGCGGCTCCCGGACCCGCAGCACGCGGGCGGCGGCGAGTGCCCCGGCACGCCCGCGCCACCGCGGGCATTCGCTCGCCCCGGAGCACATCGGCGAGGCGGGCAGCGCCGCGGTGCTGGCGCTGGCGGTGCTCGGCCTGGCGCTGTTCATCGCCGGCATCGCGATGCTCGTCTTCGGGCTGACCACCGCCTCCCGCTTCGGCTCCAACGCACCGCCGAACGTGGGGCAGCTCGGCTTCGGCCAGGTGCTGGGCGGGATCGGCATCGGCGCCTTGGGCGTCGGCCTGGTGGGAGCCGCACTGGCGGTGCTGGCCGACGTGCGTGGCAGCCGGCGCGCGGCCGCCGTCCTGTCGGCGCTGGCTGCGGTCCTGTCGGCCATCGGTGTCCTGCGCGTCATGACCGAGGGGACCGGCGACCCGGTCCTGGGCGCATCGCTGGCGGTCGCCACGATCGTCTTCGGCGCGGCCGCGGTGATCCTGGCGCGCCCGCCGGGCTGACCATCCGCCACGCTCGGTGGCGCCTCGCTTTCCCCTAATCTGGCTGCTGATCAGCGGCGTGGTGCTGACCGGTGCCGGGCTGGTGGCGCTGGTGGTCGGCGTCTGGCTGGCCGGCTGGCTCTACTCCCTGTTGCCGCCGCTGATCATCGATGCGGATGCGGTTGGCGGCGCCACGGCGGCCAGCGGCTACGTGCTGACCGGCCTGGGCATGGCCCATCTCGCCTCCGCCCAGCTGTTGCGGCGCCGCGTCGGGCGGGCGCTGCTGCCGATCGCCGTGCTGTGCGCCACCATGACGCTGCTGGCCATCGGCTGGGGGGTGGCCGCCTTCGTGAGCGCCGCGTCGGGCGGCGGACCCCCGGCCGCACTGGTACCGGCCGGCATCGGCCTGGCCCTGGTGGCGGGGGCCTATGCCTGGACCGCGCGCGGCGTCATCGGCCAGCGCGAGCGGGGAGAGGCCTCCACCTGAAGCTGCGGGGGCGGGCTGCTATACTCCGCCACCGTCGCTCCCGCGGGCCCGTGGTGTAGTGGCCCAACATGCCAGCCTGTCACGCTGGAGATCGCCGGTTCGAATCCGGTCGGGCCCGCCACCTTCGGAGCGCTTCAGTCCGCGCCACCCTTGCCGCCTGCCGCCTCGGACCTCGCCGCGGCAGTGGCCTCGACGCTGGCCTTCTCGTCGGAGCGCCGCCGCTCGCGTGAGAGCCGATCCCTGCGCGCGTCGACGATGGCCCTGCAGGCAACCGTCACGTCATCGGTGATCGTCACCAGGTCCAGGTCCTCGGGGCTGACCTTCTCCTCGTAGAGCGGCTTCTCGCGGATCCACTTCAGCAGGCCATTCCAGTAGTCCTTGCCGTACAGCACCACCGGGAAGTGCTCGACCTTGCCGGTCTGGATCAGGGTCAGCGCCTCGAACAGCTCGTCCAGCGTGCCGAAGCCGCCGGGAAAGATGATGAAGCCTTCGGCGTACTTCACGAACATCGTCTTGCGGACGAAGAAGTAGCGGAACTCCATCCCCAGGTCGACGTACTCGTTCAGCCCCTGCTCGAAGGGCAGCTCGATGTTGCAGCCGATGGAGAGGCCGCCACCCTCCTGCGCACCGCGGTTCGCGGCCTCCATGATCCCCGGCCCTCCGCCGGTGATGATGGCGAATCCCTCCTTGGCCAGTGCCGCCGCCACCCGCCGCGCGGCACCGTAGTAGCGGTTACGCCGGCCGACGCGTGCCGAGCCGAAGATGGTGACCGCCGGACCGACTTCGGCCAGCGCGTCGAAGCCCTCCACGAACTCGCCCATGATCCGCAGCGTCCGCCACGTGTCCGTCTCGCGGAACTCGAGGGCCTGGCGGGAGCGGAGGAGCTCCTGGTCCTCGGTGCGCCGCCGGGTGTCCGCCTTGCCCCGGACGACGACCGCTCCGCGGCGTCGCTCCGGTTCCCGTTTCCTGCGTGGCATGCACGTGCTCCGATGCTGGTTAGCCCGTCCTCGGCTGGGCGGGGGCGGTCTGCGCCGGTTGAGGGTAGAGCAGTGCCGGCTGCCCGAGTCGACAGCCTGCAAGCGGGATGCTAGGGTGGCCGCGGTCCCGCGCGGGACGTTTCGCGGCGCACTTGTCTGCCCCGAACCCGCAGTTCGCCCAACGCGCCAGGACCGGATCGAACTCGCTGGACCCGCCAGGGGACTGTATTGCCGGACCTGCTGCGGCGCGTCGCCGTCCTGACCCTCGCAAGCGCTGTGGGCATTGCCCTGCTGGCGCCGCTTGCCGTGGAGTCGGCGCCGCTGCCCCGCAGCACGGAGCCCGTTCGCCTGCTCGACATGCAGGCCGGCACCAGCGCGCTGGATCGCGGCATGAGCGGCCGGCAGCGACTGGCGGTGCTGACCCTTCAGGAGGGGCAGGCAGTGAGCGCCGAGTCCCTGGAGCACGCGCCCCGCACCCTGCCGACGCCCGGCTTCGCGCCGATGGCGGCGACCCTGCGCAGCAACGCGACGCCGCTGCCCACGCCCGTCGCCCCGGATCCGACCGCCCCTCCTCAACCCCCTGCACCTCCGGCCCCCTCCGCCAAGCCGCCGCCGATGGGTGGCGACCGCGTGACCGGCATGGCCACCTGGTACTGCTGCACCTCCGGCTGGACCGGCGAGGCGGTGGTGGCACTGCCCGGTGCCCTGGGTGGCCACTACGACCCGCCGCCCGCGGCGCGCAAAGTTACGGTCTGCGCCGACCGCTGCGTCTCGCTGCCGGTGGTCGACTACTGCGGCTGCTATTGGGGAACGGCGAACCAGAAGGTCGCGGACCTCTCGCCCGAGGCGTGGGCGGCGGTGACGGACGCCAGCACCAGCGCCGGCGTCGTGCGGGTCACCATCCACCTGAACTGACGCACACGCGCCGCTGAGGCCGCTGGCCCTCCCTCCTCGGCACGCTCCATGCTTCCCATGCCGGCATGCCGTTCCTGCCCTTCGTCCTGCTGCTTGCCTGGCAGGCCATCAGCCGCTCGGCTTCCTTCGCGCTCGGCTGGGCCACGGCCCTGTACTTCGGCCAGGTGCCCGGCAAGCAGGGTCGCGTGCTGGCGGTCGTCAGCCTGCTGGCAGCAGCGTGGGTCATCCTGCTGGCCGGCTTCGCCGTGCCGCTGCTGATCGGCGCGCTGCTGGACTGGGCAGGGATCATCCCGCGCAACTTCGACATCGGCCCGCTGGTGGTGCTGGGCCTCGCAGCGGCGCTGGTCCTGGTGCCGCCCGTGATTGCCGCATTGACGATCTGGGTCGAGTTCCACGAGGAGCGATCGGTCGGCCAATGGCTCCGGATGCTGCCGGTCTCGTACCCAGCAACTGCATCGCTCGGTGTCGCGGTGCTGCAGATGGTGGTGCTGAGCCCCTTCATCCTCATCGAGCGCCTGCGCAGGAAGCGGAAGCTCGCGCAGGTCGCCTTGTCGATGAAGCCAGGCACCGACCACCGGGCCCTCACGCGGGTCGTGGCTGGTGCGCTGAAGACGATGGGCATCGAGGACGTCCACGCGCGCAAGGCGCGGGGCCTGGAGACCTGGCCGATGCGCTCGGTCGGCTTCGCGGTGCAGCACCTGCTGGGCGCGATCGTGCGCGGTGAGCCGATGTACCTGGCCGCGGACGGCCTGGAGGTTTACGCCTACGCCACCAACGTGGCAGTCCTCGGGCCGCTCGAGAAGGTGAACCGCGCACGCGCGGCGCTCGAGCGCGAGGCGCCGTTCCTGGGCGGCTACCTGACCTGGAGCGATGACTCCCAGGAGTTCGAGGACGCGATCCTGGCGGCGCGAGATGGCGACGGTGTGGGGAAGCTGCGCCGCCGCCTGGACGAGGTGCAGGAGCGCATGGACGCGGCGTCGCTCAGCATCGACGAATGGAACGTCCTGTATCGGCTCCGCCTGCAGGTCGAGGCCCGGGCGGCGGCAGAGAAAACCCGCTGACGGGTCAGCGGCTGAAGGTCAGGATCGCGATACCCGCCACCATGATGAAGCCGATGGCCACGATCACCAGGCGCGCTCCCCAGTTCGTGCGGCGCGTGGGATAGGGCTGGTACGGGCGGCCACGCCGGCGCCGGCTCATCGTCCCCACTCGCGGCGCAGCAGGAACGGGGTGAGCAGCGCCTGGCGGTTGGACACGCTGCGCAGCTGCTTGCGGACCCGCTTCAGCAGCTTGCCGTGGTACGAGCCGTCGCCGTAGGGCTCGTGCAGCCGGGCGACGTCCCAGTCGTGGGTGCCGGCGATCGCCGTGGATGGAAGGTATCGGTCCAGGATCTCCTTCGCCTCGTCGACCGCCACGAAGCGGCGTACCCGTGCGCCGTTGTCGAGCAGCGTGAGCAGGTCGCCGAAGCTCGCGTCCAGGTCGGTCACCAGCGTCGACAGGCGCTCCATGGTGCCGGGCATGCGCTCGACCTTGAAGAGGCCGCCCAGCAGCGTCTTGCGGTCCTCGTCGCCCAAGTCGCGAATGGCATCGGCCCGGTTCGGGATGCCGGCAGCGCCATCGGCGACCGGCACTTCGTAGTCGTAGAGGTGGACCATCATCGGCCCCCTCAGGGTAGCCGGAAAGGCCCATCGGACGCGTCCGGCTACAATTCGGCGGACTTTTCAATCCACGAGGCCCCACCGAACGTGCTGCTCGACGGCAAAAAGCTGCTGATCACCGGCATCCTCACCGACGACTCGATGGCGTTCGCCGTCGCGAAGGTTGCGCAGGAGTCCGGCGCGGAGGTGCTGCTGACCAGCGTCGGCCGGGCGATGAGCCTCACCCAGCGCGTGGCCAAGAAGCTCGATCCGGTGCCGGACGTGCTGGACATGGACGTCAACAGCGACGAGCAGATCGCCGCCGTGGCCGCCGAGGTCACGAAGCGCTGGGGCAAGCTGGACGGCGCGCTGCATTCCATCGGCTTCATGCCTCAGGACGCGCTGGGCGGCAACTTCCTGAACACGCCGTGGGAGAGCGTGGCCACCGGCTTCCAGACATCGGCCTATTCGCTCAAGGCGCTGGGGGTGGGCATGCTGGAGCCGATGAAGGCGGCCGGCAGCTCCAGCCTGGTGAGTCTCACCTTCGATGGGCGCTTCGCCTGGCCGATCTACGACTGGATGGGCGTCGCCAAGGCAGGGCTCGAGGCGGTGACCCGCTACCTCGCCCGCGACCTCGGGCCGCACGGCATTCGCGTCAACACGGTTTCGGCCGGGCCGATACGGACCATGGCCGGCAAGAACATCCCGGGCTTCGACGAGATCGCCGGCGGCTGGTCGCGACGCGCTCCGCTGGGCTGGTCGATGACCGATGCCACGCCGGTCGGCCAGATGGTGTGCTTCCTGTTCAGCGACTGGTCGGCCATGACGAGCGGCGAGATGATCCACGTCGACGGCGGCTATCACGCCATGGGCACCGAAATCTTCGAGTGACCGACACCGCCGCCCCGTCGCGCAGCGTCGGAGAGCACTTCGACGAGTGGGCGTCGCGCTACGACGCCGAGATTCGCCAGCAGGTCCCGCGCTACGACGAGATCCAGGACACCGTCATCGGGCTGCTGTCCCTGCGTCCGCCGCACCGGGTGCTCGACCTGGGCGTGGGCACCGGCACCACGGCCCTGCGCATCCTGGAGGCGCTGCCGGAGACCAGGGTGGTGGGCATGGATGTGTCGCGGGAGATGCTCGGCCGGGCGCGACGCCGCCTGCGCGACCACCGCGACCGCATCACCCTGCGCGTCGGCGACATCGCCAATCCGCAGCTGGACGGCCTGTACGAGGCGATCGTCAGCGTGCTGGCGGTCCACCACCTGTGGGCCGATGAGAAGCGCCACCTCTTCTCTCGGCTGTGGGAGCACCTGACGCCGGGCGGCGTGCTCATCGTGGCCGACGCCTTCCGCCATGCCTCGGATCGGCTGCTGGAGCTGTACGACTACCCGCGCCCCGAGGATCCGCACGAGGCCGAGCACGACCACCTGGACACCACCGCCGACCAGCTGTCGTGGATGACGGCCGCGGGCTTCGCGTCGGTCGACGTGGCGTGGAAGTACGAGGACGTCGGGGTGCTGGTCGCCTGGAAGGCGGAACGCGCCTAGCTCGCAGCCGCGGCGGCAGCCATGCGGCGCTCGTGGTCCAGCAGCCACGCCTTGCGCCACAGCCCGCCGCCGTAGCCGCCCAGCCCGCCGCCCTTGCGGATGACGCGGTGGCAGGGCACCAGCACCGCCAGCCGGTTGGCGCCGTTCGCGGTTCCCGCGGCCCGCTGGGCGCCGGGCCGGCCGGCGGCCATGGCCAGCTCCTCGTAGCTCAGCGTGGCGCCGGCAGGAATCTCGCGCAGCGCCTGCCAGGTGCGCTCCTGGAAGGGGCTGCCCGGCGCCAGCAGCGGCAGGTCGAACCCGGCGCGGTCACCGGCGAAGTAGGCGTCCAGCTGCCCCTTTAGCTTCGCGATGAGCGCGTGGCGTCCCACGACCAGCGGCCGCCGCAGCCGGCGCTCGAGAACGGTGAGCTGGGTCGGCAGCATCGGGCGATCGCTGAACTCCAGCAGGCACACGCCCTCGTCGGTGACGCCCGCCAGCATCGTGCCCAGCGGGGTGGCGACCATGCTCAGCACCACGGCATCGCGCCCGCTGCGCGCACGGCGCGTCTCCCGTGCGGCGCGCAGCACCGGTCGCAGGCGCTCGGCGCGACGCAGCTCGGCGTCCGTCGGCGCGGGGCGGGCGCCCTCCACAGGCCGGCAGCGCAGGCAGGGTCGGTAGCCCGCGAACAGCGCCTCGCGCACCGTCGCGTAGCGCTCCGTGTTGCCGGGCAGCGGGCGGGCGGGGCAGCCCGGGCGACAGAAGATGTTCGTGGTGCGGACCGCGGTGTAACCCGGCTCGGGTCCGCGTTGGCCATCGGCCATGAGCTGTGCCATCAATGCGTTCTCCTGGATTCGGGGCCTCGTACAGGTTGGAACGCGGCAAAGATCACGGGCGTGAGAGCGCTAGGCGTTGGCCGCGCGGCGGTCCTGCCACAGCAGGTTGATGGTGAACGGGGTGCTGCCCAGCACCCGCTCGCCGGCGCGCAGCTCCAGGCGGTGCTTGCCCAGCTCGCGCACCTGCAG
>DASSNI010000187.1:0-6274 GCA_035701385.1 Candidatus Limnocylindria bacterium
GCGCGCTTCGACGACCATGTGCTCAAGATTCGATTCGCGGCCCCGGCGCGGGCGGGCGGCAATGGCAGCCAAGGAGGTGGCAGGCGTGGATGACAGGACACGGTCCGATGATCTGGAGGCGCGCATCGCAGACCTGGAGCAACGACTGCGCAGCAGCGGCAGTGGCAGCAGCCGTCGCGAAGGCATCGAGACGGCCTTCTGGGCGATGATGCGGGAGGTCTTCCCGCAGGAGACGCGGCGCCACATGAAGGCGGCAGGCCGCGAGCAGCTGATGGCGGCGCGCAGCTACCTGGACCACTGGATCGCCAAGCTGGACGAGCACGGCGAGGCGCCGGCCGCCGAGCGCGAGCAGATCGCCATCGAGTAGCGACCCACGACGTTGACCGACCAGATCGGGGTCATCGGCGCCGGGGCGTGGGGCACGACCTTGGCTGTCATGCTGGCCGGCGGGGAGCGGCCGGTCACGCTCTGGGCCCACACGCCGGAAGCCAATGAGCGGCTGGAGGCGGAGCGCCAGAACCCGCGCTACCTGCCCGGCATCACGCTGCCGGGCAACATCCGCATCGCCACGGATGCCGCGTACCTCGCCGAGCCGCATCGGCTGTACGTGCTGGCCGTTCCATCGGCCCATCTGCGCGGAACGCTCAGGCGCCTGGCTGCCACGCTGGATCCGAATGCCGACCTGCTGAGCCTGGTGAAGGGGATCGAGGCCGAGAGCCACCACCGCATGAGCGAGGTCATCGGCGACGAGCTGCCCGGCCGGCGCGTGGCGGTCCTGTCCGGCCCGAACCTCGCCCGCGAGATAGCAGCCGGCAAGCCGGCTGGCACGGTGGTTGCCTCGCAGGATCCCGAACTCGCAGGGGAGCTCGCGGCTTTGCTGGCATCCGACCGATTCCGGGTCTATACCAACCGCGACGTTGTGGGCGTGGAGCTGTGCGGGGCGTTGAAGAACGTCGTGGCGCTGGCGGCCGGCATGGTCGACGGCCTGCAGTTCGGCGACTCGGCGAAGGCCGGGATCGTCACGCGCGGCCTGGCGGAGATGACGCGGCTGGGGGTGGCCGCGGGAGCGCACCCGCAGACCTTCGCTGGCCTGGCGGGCGTGGGCGACCTGATCGCCACTTGCATGAGCCCGCTGTCGCGCAACCGTCGCGCGGGCGAGCTGATGGGATCCGGGCTGGCATGGGACGATGCCTCCCGCCACCTGGATGGCGTTGCAGAGGGCGTCTCCACCGTCCGCGGCGCGCTGGCGCTGGCAGCCGAACATGGCGTGGAGCTGCCGATCGCCCAGCAGGTCGACGCGGTGGTCCACCAGGGCCGCCCGCCGATGGCGGCCGTGGCCGAGCTGATGGGACGCCAGCTGAAGGACGAGCTGGCCGGAGCACCGGCGTGAACGTGTCGCGGCGGCTGCTGATGTGGCTCGCGGCCGGGGCGTCGGCGATCGGCGGCCTGGCGCTCATGGGCGTGGGCGTCATCCTGCGGCAGCGAAGGATGGCGGATGCCGGCAAGCGCAGCTTCCACGGCCGGGCTTTCGAGCGCCGCTGGATCAGCGACCACCGGGAGCGCGCCCGGCACGCGGAGATCGTGGCCGAGCGCCTCGAGATCACCGACGAAGGCGTCACGGACGCGCAGGCCGACGACGGCACCCCGCTGGCCACCGCGGCCCGGCGTCTCGGCGTGACGGTCGACACCGTTCGGCGGCGCGTGCGCCGCGGCGACCTGGAGGGCATCTACCGGGGGCGGCGGCTTGTCGGCGTGGTGATGGCCCCGGAATGACGCCAGGCGCCACGCCGGACCGCACCTCGGTCGCCCGGCTGGCGGCGCAGCACGGGCTGGAGCTGGTCGGCGTGACGCGTGCCGAGCCGCTCCCCGGGGACCGGCGACGCATGGAGGAGAGCGTGGCGGCCGGCCGCATGGGAACCATGGGCTGGATGGGCGGCGATCGGCCGGCGCAGGCCACGGATCCCCGGCAGCACGACCCGACGGCGCGGTCGGTCATCGTGGTCGCAGCCCCGTACGACGGCCGCCGGGGGAGCTGGGACGAGGACCCGAAGGCACTGGAGCGGGTGCTGGCCCCGGTGCTGGCCGGCGAGCCGCGAGAGCCGGCGGGGCGCATCGCGCGCTACGCGCTGGGCAGCGACTATCACCGCTCGCTGCGCACCCGCCTGGAGGCGCTGGCCGCCGAGTTGCGCGCCGACGGCCGCGGCACCGGTGAGGTGGCCTACGTCGACGACCGGCCCCTCGCCGAGCGAGCACTGGCCGCCCGAGGCGGCATCGGCTGGATCGGCAAGAACACGAACCTGCTCACCCACACGCCCTCGGGATCGTGGGTCTTCCTGGGGGCGATCCTCAGCTCGACCGAGCTCGAGCCGGATGAGCCGATACGGACCAATTGCGGTACCTGCACTCGCTGTCTGCGCGGCTGCCCGACCGGCGCGCTGGTTGCGCCGCGGACGATCGATGCCCGACGCTGCATCAGCTACCTGACCATCGAGCATCCGGGAACGTTCACGGGCGCCGAAGCAACGGCCATCGGCGAGTGGATCTTCGGCTGCGACATCTGCCAGGAAGTCTGCCCCGTGAACGCAGAGGCGGAGGACCCCGGTCCGCTGCGCGTACCGCTGCTGCCGCTGATCGAGTGGCTGCTGCCCATGGGCACCCGCGCCTTCGGCCGAGCAGTGGGGGAGACCGCCCTCACCCGGGCAGGGCGGCATCGGCTCCTGCGCAACGCGATCGCCGCGCTGGCCAACAGCGGCGCCTCTGGTGAGGCCCGTCCGCTGCTCGAGCGGGCCGCGACGGATACCCGTCCGGAGGTCGCCGGCGAAGCGGCCCGGGTGCTGGCGACCCTCGACTAGCTGCGTAGATCGCGCCGAGCGAAGGCCAAGGCGCCGAGCAGCGCCCCTCCCACGGCGACCGCGAGGCAGGCGACGATGCCGTTCGCGTCCCAGACGCCCACCATCGGCTGGCCCATGTGGCTGGACAGTGCCAGCTGGTGCGCCCAGTCCGGAAGGCCGATGTCCCCTCCGACCAGGTCGATCAGCCAGGTCAGGATCGTCAACGCCGCCACCGTGGGTGCGGCAAAGGCGGGGCCGACGAGGCCGCCGACCGCCATGCCCACCCCCGCCATCGCGCTCGCGTACAGGCCGATGGCCAGCACGCCAAGGACCGGTGTGCCGAGGTCGCCGCCGGCGCTGGCCGTCCCGATGCCGATCCCCAGCGCTGTGACGCCGGTCAGCACCACGATGCCGACCAGCACGCCCAGCGCGCCGCTGAACGGCCACCACCAGCGCCGCACGGGAGCGGGCAGCAGCATCTCCAGGCGTCCCGATCTCTCGTCCGAGGCCCAGCCGCCCACCAGGCCGGCCGCGGCCAACCCGGCCAGCACCAGGCCAAACTCGATGAAGACGAGCTCCAGGAAGCCGCCGATGGTCGCGATGTCGATGCCCGGGAAGAGGGATGCGATTGCCCGCGAGAACTCCGGTGAATCGCCGATCTCTTCGATGAACGAGGGCCCCGAGCTGGCGATCACGAACCCGAAGAATCCGAGGCCGGCGCCCCATGCCAGGCCGGTCGGGAAGCGCTCCGAACTCGCCCGCCCGAAGGGGCTGCCCAGGCCCAGCAGGAGGCGGGGCAGCCGCGGGGAGGGCAGCGCCGTGCCCGCCCCGACGTCGCGCCGCGCAAAGGCCTCCACCCCGACCAGCAGCAGCGCGACGGCAACCGCGGCGGTGATCGCCAGCGAAGGCCAGTCGAACTGGCCGGCCAGCGGGATATGGTTCGTCGTCCAGCCGAACCAGGTCAGGTTGGCGAACGGGGCGAGGGCCGGGATCGAGGTCTGGTAGCCATTCAGCAGGAAGCCGCCGAGCATCGCGGCGCCGGCGAGCCCCGCCGCCGAGCCGCGGCCGACGAACGGCGCCAGCGCGAAGGCCAGCGAGCCGGCGGCCAGCGCCATCAGACCAAGCCACAGGGCGAAGGAGAAGGCGGCGCCGGCCGAGATGGCGTCACCAGACAGCTTGGCGAAGGCGCTGCCTGCCAGGGCGGTCGAGGCGCCGATGACCGCCATGGCGATGGCCAGCATCAGGACGTGGCCCAGCACCTTCTGCCACGCCACGCGGCGCCGGCTGATGGGGGCAGCCAGCACGACGTCCAGGCTGCCGCGCCGCGACTCCCCGGCCAGCGTGCCTGACAGGGCCAGGATCGACCACAGGCCGGTGACCAGCGGCAGGAAGCCGCCGTACTTGTACTGCAGGTAGCCGCCCAGGGTGTCGACGTTGAGCGGTCGCCCGGCCAGGCCCTGCAGGATGGGTGGCACGGCATTGACGATGTTCTTGATCTCCTGCCGCGCCTCGGGCGTCGAGAACTGGCTGCCGATGCCGGCCGCCACGATCAGGATGAGCAGGCCGACCAACGCGCCGACCAGCAGGGTGGCGCGACGCGAGTCACGCAGCGTCTTGCCGAACACGCTGCCGATCCCCGCCACGCGGCTCCAGGTCGAGGCGTGGCGTGGTGCGGTGGCAGATGCGGTCATGAGGCGGCCTCGGCGGCCGGCGCCTCGCCGGCGGACGGCCCGTACTGGGCCAGGAAGGTCTCCTCAAGGCTTGGCTCGCGGCTGACGAAGTCGGCCAGGTCGTATCGGGCAGCCGCCCTGACCACCGGCGTGATATCGCCGGCGACCCGCATGCGCAGCACGTGGTCCTCGGCGACGATGTCGCTCACGCCCGGCAGCGACGAGAACTCGGATGCCGGCGCGGGCTGCATGAAGCGCAGCTCCACCCGGTGGTGCGCCATGTCGCGCAGCGCCTCGGTCCGGTCGACCCGGACCAATCGGCCCTCACGGATGATCCCGACGCGGTCGCAGGTGCGCTCCACCTCGCCCAGGATGTGGCTCGACATGAAGAGCGTGCGGCCCTCGGCCTTCGCCTCGCGCAGCAGGCTGAAGAACTCCTGCTGCACCAGCGGGTCGAGGCCGCTGGTGGGCTCGTCCAGCATCAGCAGCTCGGGGCGGTGCTGGAGCGCAATGATCAGGCCGATCTTCTGCTTGTTGCCCTTCGAGTACTCCTTGAACTTCCGGCTGGGATCGACGTCCAGCCGCGCGATGAGATCAGCCTGGTAGGCCCTGTCCACGCCACCGCGCAGGTTGGCGAAGTAGTCGATCGTCTGGCCGCCGGTCAGCTTGTCGTACAGGACGAACTCGCCGGGCAGGTAACCCAGGCGGGCGTGGATGGCCACCGGGTCCGCGGTGGTCTCCATGCCGAAGATCGCTGCCCGTCCGCTGGTGGGCCGGATGTGGTCCAGCAGCGTGCGGATCATGGTTGTCTTTCCCGCGCCGTTCGGGCCAAGGAAGCCGAATGCCTCGCCGGCGGGCACGTCCAGGTCGACCTCGATGATGCCGCGGTGGCCGCCGTACGACTTGGTGAGCTTCTCGGTGTGAATCGCTGAGGTCATGAGCCCTCTTTCTGCCCCCTGTGGTGCCAGTGCTCGAGGATCTGCGGGAACTCGTCTTCGAAGAACCGATAGACGTCGTTCAGCTCCTGCAGGCGGGCGCGCGCCGCTGCCGGGCGGTCAGCCATCAGCTCCAGGCCACGCTCGGTGAGCTGGCGGGCACGGCGGATCGGCTCCATCACACCGTCGACCGCCAGGGTCATGGTGCCTTCGGCTGCCCGATACACCGCCTGCCGCTCGCCGCGCCGTGTGGCGCGCCGGACCCAGCCGGCGTTCATCAGCAGGCGGGTCATGCTGCTCACCGTGCCCAGGCTGACGCCCAGGCCGGTGGCGATCTGCGCGGCCGTCTGCTCCGGTGGCTCCGCCACCTGCAGGAAGGTGAAGATGCGCCCCGCGGAGCGGGGAACGCCGCGCGTCTCCATCAGCGCGGCGAAGCCCTCGATGAACTCGTCGTACCGATGGATGGATGGTGGGTCTGTGCCAGCGCCAACGTCTGGTGCCCGGTCGATGCCGTCCGCTGCAGCGCTCATGTCGTGGCACATGCTGCGCCTACTCGGAAATTTCTGTCAACTGCGAAATGTGCGAATGCTGAGGCCTCGTCGTCCTCGGCGCGTCCGGGCGGTCAGTCGAATACGAGTCGATACGCAGCCATCGCAGCGCAGCCGCTGACGACCAGGAAGGCGCCCAGCGTCACCCACTGTACCGGGATGCCGAGCATCGCCCAGGGATACTCGTAGGTGTCCGGATCACTGAAGATCGCGACCACGGCCCAACCGAGGTACGCGCTCAACGGCAGGCTGACCATGAGGCCGGGCACCGACCATGGCCGTCGTGCCAC
>DASSNI010000188.1:0-6928 GCA_035701385.1 Candidatus Limnocylindria bacterium
CGCCGGACAACGAGTTCATCCTCGGCGAGTCGCAGGTGCGCGGCTTCTTCGTTGCGGCCGGCTTCAGCGCCCACGGCATTGCCGGAGCGGGCGGGCTCGGCCGGCAGATGGCCCACTGGATCGTCGACGGCGAGCCGCCGCTGGACCTCTGGAAGATGGACATCCGCCGGTTCGGTGCGCAATACCGGGCGCGGTCGTACACCTATGCCCGCGCCTTCGAAAACTACACCACCTACTACGACATCCACTATCCCAACGAGGAGCGCCAATCGGCTCGACCGCTGCGGCTCTCGCCCACTTACCCGCGGCTGGTCGAGCTGGGGTGCGCGTTCGGCGAGAAGTCCGGCTGGGAGCGCCCGAATTGGTTCGAGTCGAACTCCGCGGCCGGTGATCCCGCGCTGCGGCCGCGGGGCTGGGCGGGCATGCACTGGTCTTCGGCGATCGCGGCGGAGGCGTTGGCCACGCGCCAGGCGGCGGCGCTCTTCGACGAGACCAGCTTCAGCAAGATCGAGATCGCGGGGCCTGGGGCGCTGGCCTTCCTGCAGCGGCTGTGCGACAACGAGATGGATCGCGCGGTCGGCCGCGTGACATACACCCAGATGCTGAACCGGCGGGGCGGCATCGAGTGCGACTTCACCGTCACGCGCCTCGGCGAGGACCGGTTCTGGATCGTGACCGGCACGGCCTTCGGCAACCACGACCTCGGATGGATCCGCAGGCACGCCCCGCGCGACGGCAGCGTGCAGGTCCGCGACCTCACCGCCGCGCGAGCCTGCCTGGGGATCTGGGGACCAGCCGCGCGCGAGATCGTCGGCTCGCTGACCGACGACGACATCGGCAACGAGGCGTTCCCGTACATGACGGCGCGCGAGATCAGCATCGGCCACGTGCCGGTGCTGGCGCTGCGGGTCACCTATGTCGGCGAGCTGGGCTGGGAGCTGTACTGCCCCACCGAGTACGGCCTGGGGCTGTGGGACGCGCTGTGGCGCGCCGGTCAGCCACACGGCATGGTGGCCGGCGGGTATCGGGCCATCGACAGCCTGCGGCTGGAGAAGGGCTACCGCGTGTGGTCATCCGACATCACCCCCGAGGACACGCCCTACCAGGCGGGCCTTGGCTTCGCGGTGCGGCTGAACAAGGCCCTTGGCTTCATCGGCCGCGAGGCCCTGGTCGACGCCGGGACCGAGCCGGACCGCCGCCTGTGCTGCCTGGTGCTGGACGAGCCGCTGATGGTCGCCCTGGGCAATGAGCCGATACGGATCGACGGCGAAGTGGTCGGCCGCGTGACATCCGGCGGCTACGGCCACGCGGTGGCGCGCAGCATCGCCTATGGCTACCTGCCGTCCAGGCTGGCCGACACGGGTCAGCGGCTCGAGGTCGAGATCTCGGGCGAGTGGGTCGGCGGCGAGGTGGCCCTCGAGCCGCTGTACGACCCGGCCGGCGAGCGCGTGCGCGCCTAGCGGCCCAGCGCCGCGTCGCGCAGCGTCGCAAGGCGCTGCCCAGCCTCGCGCAGCGCCTCCGCGGCGTGCGGCTCAAAGCGATCGCCGCCGTTCGCACCCTCCGGCCCGGCGAGCGGCACCCCGTCGACGGCATGCGCAACTTGCCGCGCGGCGCCGAGGGCGGCAGCCTCCGGCGCCGGCTCGCGACGGACCGGCAGGTCGAACGCGTCGGCGCACAGCTGGGCCAGCCCATCCGACGCCGCGCCGCCGCCGACCAGCGTGATCTCGATCGGCCGCGCGCCGGCACGCGCCAGCGCGTCCAGCCCGTAGTCCAGGCCGAGCACGACGCCTTCGGCCACGGCCCGCACCAGGTCGCTGCGACCGTGCTCCGGACGGACGCCGCTGAACCGCGCCGTGGCGGCCGGCGCGTTCGGTGTGCGCTCCCCGGCCAGGTACGGCAGGAACGTCACGCCCCTCGCGCCGGGCGGCGAGCCGGCCAGCGCGGCCTCGAAGCCGTCGCGATCCAGGCCGAGCAGCTGGCGGATCCACTCGGTGGCCAGCGTGCAGTTCAGTGTGCAAATGAGCGGCAGCCAGCCGCCATTCGAGCTGCAGAACGCGGCCACCTCGCCCATCGGGTCGATGGCGGGCTGCGCGCTGTAGGTGAAGACCGTGCCGGAGGTTCCCAGGCTGACGACCACCGGTCCCTCCACCACGGCCCCGACGCCGATGGCCGCGCACATGTTGTCGCCTCCCCCGCCGCTCACCGGGATGCCGGCGGGGAGCCCCAGCTCGCCGGCGAGCTCGGGGCGCAGGGTGCCCATGATCGACAGCGAGTCGCGGATGGGCGGCAGCGTTGCCTCCCAGTCGCGCCCGCCGTCCAGCGCCGTGAGCACCCCAGGCGCGTAGCTGCGGGTCCGGGCGTCGACGTAGGCCGTGCCGGAGGCATCACCCGGCTCGGTGGCGAAGCTGCCCGTCAGCCACAGGTTCAAGTAGTCGTGCGGCAGGCAGAAGCGCCGGGCGGCGGCATAGGCATCGGGCTCGTGGGCGCGCAGCCAGGCCACCTTCGGCGCGGTGTAGCCGACCAGGAACAGGTTGCCGGTCAGCTCCAGGGCCCGTGCGTCCCCGCCCACGGCCGCGGTCAGCGCATCGGCCTCGGCGACGGTGGTGGTGTCGTTCCACAGCTTGGCCGGACGGACCGGCCGGTCTGCGGCGTCCAGCGCTACCAGGCCGTGCTGCTGCCCGCTGACCCCGACACCGGCGACCTCGACACCGTCCTCCTCGCGGATCGCCGCATGGATGGCAGCCGCCGCGGCATCGGTCCACCACCCTGGCTGCTGCTCGCTGGTGCCGTCAGGCGCCTGGATGAGCTGGTGGTCGGCGCGGCCCACCGCCAGCACCTCGCCGGCTGCGGCGTCGAGGAGCAGGGCCTTGGTCGACTGCGTGCCGCAGTCGATGCCCAGGAACGCGCGACGGGTCGTCGGCATGGGGCTGTGAGTGTACCGGCTGCCTGGTTCGGCCCGGTCAGAACTGCGGCTTGATCACCATCAGCACCACAACCAGGACGAGCAGCAGAAGCATCGCTGTGCCGCCCCGCTGGGCACGGACGGCAAGTGCCATCAGAGCCGCCGGCGGGCCGGTGGCGCCGGCGGCTGGCGGTGATGCGGTCATCTCGATGATCCGCTCGATGATCCGTCGCTGAACGAAGAACGAGTACAGGTAAACGCTGGCGTAGATCGCGATCGCGATGTCGAGCCACCAGAACGCCCGGTTCGTCAGGTCGAAGCCAAGGATCACGATCATGGTGATCCCGGTCGCCGGAATGACCAGGCCGATGGGATACACCAGCCGCATCGAGATGGCATGCGAGACCCGGGTGCCGAAATTGGCGTGCTGCGGCTCACCTCGACCGAGTGCACGAATGGTGGAGAAGGCGAAGTTGGGGCCGATGGCGACGATCGCCGCGAGCACGTGGAGCGCCAGCAGCCACGGGACAAGACCGCGCAGGTCCATGACGGTGCACCTCTGCCACAGCCCCCGATTGGCGGGCAGCATAGCGAAGGCCGGAAGCGGGCAGGGTTGGCAAATGAATGGAGCCGAAGGTGGGATTCGAACCCACGACCGACGGTTTACGAAACCGTTGCTCTACCCCTGAGCTACTTCGGCCCGATGCGCCACCGTCGCGGTGGCTGAGGCGAGGCCGAAGTCTACCAGCGGGCCGATGCCGCTTCCAGCCGATGGCCTGCCGGGGGCTTGGCGGCGGGCGGCGATTTGCGTACGCTCGCGGTCTTCCCGAGCGACTGGCGCACCGATGCGCCGTCGGCATCGGACAGCGGAGGAATGCGATGAAGATCGAAGACGTCGAGGGCATCGGGCCTGTCTTTGCCGAGAAGCTCCAGGGGGCCGGCGTCAGGACCACTGACGACCTGCTGGCTCGCGGCGGCAAGAAGGCGGGTCGGGCGGCCCTCGCCGCGGCGACGGGCCTCAACGAGGGCATGCTCCTCGAGTGGACGAACCACGTCGACCTGATGCGCATCCGGGGCGTGGGCTCCGAGTTCTCGGACATGCTGGAGGCCGCCGGCGTCGATTCCCCGGCCGAGCTCGCGCAGCGCAACGCCAAGAACCTGGCGGAGACCATGGCCGAGCTGGACATGGCGCGCAACACCACCCGCCGCATCCCGACCGAGGCGATGGTCGCCGAGTGGATCGCCGAGGCGAAGACCATGGAGCGCTCGGTCGAGCACTGACCGTTGGCCTTGAGCCGATGTGAGCGCCGGTGCGGCCAGCCCGCCCGGCGCTCCTTCTTTCAGTCGACCAGGTGCTCAGCCGCGAAGGCGCGCATGGCCTCGATGTTCGGCTCCAGGATGTAGCCCCGTCCGTCGCCCGCATCGCCGGCGAAGGTCATGAAGCCGTCATCGGGCTCCAGCACCTGGGCGGTGACCCTTGCGTCCCGGGAGCGGCGCGCCAGCTCGACGTAGGTCGGCATGTCCTCCAGCGGCAGATCGGTCTCGAACGAGTCCAGGCCCGATAGCAGCGCCGGAATGTCGATCGCGCGCTCTGGCTGGACCAGCCGCCGCACGATCTGCTGGATCACCTCCTGCTGCCGCGCGGCCCGCTGGAAGTCGTTGTCGACCCGCGTCCGCACGTAGCCCTGCGCGGTCTGCCCGTCCAGGGTCTGGCGCCCGGCAGGAATGTCCAGGTGCAGATGCGCGTCGGCGAGCGGGGCGTGGGGACGGACGCGCACGCCGCCGACCGCGTCGACGATGGTGACCAGGTCGCCCATGTCGATCTGGACGTAGGCGTCGATGTCCACCGCCAGCAGCTCCTCGATGGCGCCGCGGAGAGCGTCCACGCCCTGCTGTGCGTAGATGGCGTTGATCTTCGAAGTCCACGTCGTGCCGTCCGGCAGCGGGATGTCGACGGTGTCGCGCGGGATGCTGACCAGCGTGACCTCTGACTGGTCGGCGTTGATGCTGGCCAGCATGATCGTGTCGCTGTTCAGTCCCGCTCCCCGCGCGCGGCGGCGATCGTCGCTGTCCAGGCCCAGCACCAGGACAGTGAGCCGGTTGCTGAGCAGGTCCTGGTTCAGGGTCGGGGTCGGCGACGGCTGGCTGGCGGTCGGCGTGGCTGCGACACCAAGGTTGCCGCGCTGGTTCAGCAGCACGAAGCCGAGCCCGCCGGCGATGACCGCCAGGACGACCACGACGGCGATCCAGCCCCACGGCGAGCGGCGTGGTGGGACCGGCTGCGCGGCAGGCGAGTACGTCATCCAGGCGGGCTTCCTGCGTCTGGCGTGCCAGCCTCGTCCGCTCGGCGTTCAGGCGGCAGCCAGCCGTGGATGAGCTCGTCGTGGTAGCGCGGCGGGCCGTCTGCGGCGGCTCCACGGGGAATGGGGGCCATCGGCGCCTTGCCCTTGGCCGCCAGCACGAAGTAGGCGCAGACGTCGGTCAGCGGGCAGAGCCCGCAGATCGGACGCGGCGCACGGCAGGTGTCGCGCCCGTGGCGGATGAGCTCGACGTGCATGGGGTACATCTCGTCCGGCCGGAGCACCTCCTCCAGCAGGTCATGGGCGCGATCCAGCGGGGTGCGCGGCGGCAGCATGCCAAGGCGGGTGGCCACCCGGTGCACGTGGGTGTCCACCGGCACCGCCGGACGGCCGAAGCCGAACAGCAGGATGATGCTGGCGGTCTTGCGGCCGATGCCGGTCAGCGACACCAGCCAGGCGCGCGCCTCCTCCAGCGGCTGCGTGCCAAGGAAGCCCAGGTCCCACGTGCCGCCGGTCGCGGCATGGACCTCGGCCAGCACGTGCTGGATGCGCTTCGACTTGGTCGGCGCCAGGCCGC
This sequence comes from Candidatus Limnocylindria bacterium, assembly GCA_035701385.1. Lineage (GTDB taxonomy): Bacteria > Chloroflexota > Limnocylindria > QHBO01 > QHBO01 > DASSCW01. Next base: position 5,780 of record DASSNI010000188.1, read on the forward strand.
CCGGCCGGATGACGTCCTCCAACTCGTCGGTCGGCGCGGCCAGCACCTCGTCCCACGAGGGATAACGAGCCTGCAGCGCGCTGAAGGCGCGGAACGAGTTCACATCGGCAGTGTTCTGCGACAGGATGGTGAGCACCAGCTCGCTCACCGCGTCGAGCCGAGGACCGGCCCAGGTCGGGTGGTCGTAGCGCTCCCCCAGCCGCTCCAGCACCACGTCCGCCAGCGCCCTGCGCTTGCGGCGGTCGGCGGCCAGCTTCTGGGGGCTCGGGCCGCGGCGACGCTTCTTCGGTTTGGCGGCTGCGGCCATCAGCCGCCGTGCTCCGCCAGGCCGATGCCGATCTCCACCGTCCGCGCCACGCGCTCGGCGGCATTGGCCAGCAGACGCTCGGTGTCGCCCATCGCCTCCTCGAGCGGCATCGGCCGATCGCCGATGGGCTGCACCACCGCGAACGTGCCGGAGGCATCGAGCGCCGCGGCGCCCGGACCGAGGGCGCCGCACAGCAGCACGACCGGGGCATTACGGCTGCGGGCCAGCCGCGCCACGCCCATTGCGGCCTTCCCCGACAGCGTCTGCTCGTCGGCACGTCCTTCACCGGTGATCACCAGGTCGGCGGCCTCCAGCGCATCGGCCAGGCCGACCAGCTCGGCCACAACCTCCGCGCCCGGACGCACCTTGGCGCTCGTGAAGCCCAGCAGCCCGGCCGTCGTGCCGCCGGCGGCGCCGGCGCCGGGAATATCGGCCACGAAGCGGCCCTGCACCTCCTCGATGGCCCGGCCCCACGTTGCCAGGGCCGCGTCCAGCTCCTCCACCGTCGCGGGATCCGCGCCCTTCTGCGGTCCGTAGGTGGCGGCGGCGCCGTTCGGCCCGCACATCGGGTTGGTGACGTCCGACGCGATCGTCAGCTGGACGTCAGCGAGCCGAGGGTCGAGCCCATCCGCCAGCACCTCGGCCAGCCCGGCGAGCGCCGCGCCACCGGGCTCCAGCTCCTGCCCGGCCGCGTCCAGCAGGCGCAGGCCGAGTGCCGTCAGGAGGCCGCTGCCCCCGTCGGTGGTGGCGCTGCCACCCAGGCCCAGCGTGATCTGCGTCGCGCCGGCATCGAGCGCCGCCCGCAGCAGGTCGCCCGTCCCGCGGGTCGAGGCTGCGCGTGC
>DASSNI010000189.1:0-12004 GCA_035701385.1 Candidatus Limnocylindria bacterium
CTACGCGCCGGGGAACATCGGCGCCAGTGTGATCTTCGGCTCCCGGCGGGAGTGCATCCGGTCCGCCGTCGACGGCCGGCTGTGGCGGGATTCAACGGCCTGGGGTGGCGCGTGATGGCGCCACGCACAGTGCAGGCCAGCGTGCTGCACGGCGGCACGGCCGATGGCGAGGCGCTGGTCCTGGTCGAGCCACTCTCGCTGTGGGGCGGCCTGGATCCCGAGACCGGCCGGCTGGTTGACGCGCATCACCCGCAGCGCGGCGTGGGGCTGGCGGGTCGCGTGCTGCTCATGCCGGCAGGACGTGGATCTTCCTCGTCGTCCTCGGTGCTGGCCGAGGCGGTCAGGGCGGGCACCGCACCGGCGGCCATCCTGCTGGGCGAGCCGGACCTCATCCTGGCCATCGGCGCCGAGGTGGCGAGCGCCCTGTACGCGCGCGACCTGCCGGTGCTGGTGCTGCCGCCAGGTGCCGCGGACGGTGTGACTGATGGCCAGCGGGTGCAGGTCCGGGAGGGCGGAACGCTCGTCTTCGGCGCCTGACGGTATCCTCGGCGCATGGCGCTGACCGTCGTCGATCTCGAGGCCGCGCACCTTCCGACCGCCGCCGACCTGCTGGCCCAGCGGCAGCGCCGGCTGCGCGCCAAGCGGCCCGAGCTGCCCGATGGCTTCGAGGATCCGGACGCGTGCCTGCCATTGCTGCAGGCGCTGGCAGAGGAGGACGGGGCGTACGGTGTCATCGGCTTCGATGGCGAGCGAGCGCTCGGTTACCTGATCGGCCATCCTCGCGCCGAGGAGATCTGGGCACGCGCCTGCTGGAGCCCGCTCGAGGGCCAGGCGCTGGCCGATGGCGTGGACGCCGAGCTCATCCGCGACCTGTACGCGCCGTGGTCCGAGCACTTCGTGCGGCAGGGCCGCTTCCGCCAGTACGTCCTGGCCCCGGCCGACGACGCCGAGCTGCAGGCGGCCTGGTTCCGCACCGGCTTCGGCCAGATGCAGGCCCACGCGCTGCGCCCGATCCCCCAGGGGGTCGCAAGGCCGGCCGGCAGGGACTTCGGCGTTCGTCGCGCCACGCCCGACGACCTCGACGCGCTGGAGCCGCTGCTGCCGCTCATCGCGCTGTCGCTGATCGACCCCCCGGCATACGCCATCTCGCTGCCGGAGCGCTTCGACGCGCTGCGCGCCGACTACGGCGAGGACCTGGGGGATCCCGAGTCACGCTACTGGCTGGCAGAAGACCGCCACGGCACCGTGCTGGCGGTCGTCGCCTTCTACGACATGGACACCGCGCCCATGGTGCCGGAGCTGGCCACCGAGATGGGCGTGGCCATGACCCGGCCGTCCGCCCGGGGCCGCGGCGTGATGCGCGCCCTGGTCGACGCCGCCTGGGCCGATGAGCGGGCTCGCGGCCGGCGCTGGGCGGTGACTGACTGGCGCACCGCTTCGCTCCTCGCCCATCGGGCCTGGACGGCGATCGGCTACCGGCCGACGCACTACCGGCTGCATCGGCACATCGATGAGCGCGTGAGCTGGGCGAACGGCAGAGGCGTTCCGGCCGCCGAGTGAGGGAACGGGCGGCGGCCACGGGGCACTGACATCGGTCTACACTCGCGCGCATGGACTTCTGGGCCCCGCTGGAGACCGAGGATCCCGAGATCGCGCAGCTCGTCCGTGACGAGGAGGAGCGAAGCCGCTCGCATATCGAGCTGATTGCGTCGGAGAGCTACCCGTCGCTGGCCGTGCTGCAGGCGACGGGCTCGGTGCTCACCGCCAAGTACGCCGAGGGCTACCCTGGTCGCCGCTACTACGGCGGCTGCGAGGTGGTCGACGTGGTGGAGAACCTGGCGCGCGAGCGGGCCAAGGAGCTGTTCGGCGCGGAGCACGCCAACGTGCAGCCGCATGCCGGCGCGCAGGCCAACATGGCCGTCTACCACGCCCTGCTGGAGCGCGGCGACACGGTGATGGGCCTCTCCCTGGACCAGGGCGGGCACCTGACCCACGGCTCGCCGGTGAACTTCTCCGGCCAGTACTACAGCTTCGTGCCGTACACCGTGGACCCGGACACCCACCTCATCGACATGGACGCGGTGGCGGCGCTGGCCCGCGAGCACCGTCCGCGGCTGATCGTGACGGGCGCGACGGCCTATCCGCGGCTGTGGGACTTCGCGCGCTTCCGCCAGATCGCCGATGAGGTCGGCGCGCTGCTGATGACCGACATGGCCCATTTCGCCGGCCTGGTAGCCGCCGGGGTCCATCCCTCGCCGATTCCACACGCGCACGTGGTGACGACGACCACCCACAAGACGCTGCGCGGCCCGCGCGGCGGCATGATCCTGTGCACCGCCGACCTGGCCAAGGCCATTGACAAGGCCGTGTTCCCGGCGATCCAGGGCGGGCCGCTCGAGCACGTGATCGCCGCCAAGGCGGTGGCCTTCAAGCAGGCGATGTCCGACGAGTTCCGGCGCGACATGCGCCAGACGGTTGCGAATGCCCAGGCCCTCGTGGCCGGGCTGGCGGAGCGCGGCGCGTCGATCGTGTCGGGCGGCACGGACAACCACCTCATGCTCGTCGACGTGCGCCCCCTGGGCGTGACCGGCAAGGAGGCCGATGCGGCCCTCGGCGAGGTGCGCATCACCGTGAACAAGAACACGATCCCCTACGACCCGAACCCGCCCATGGTGGGCAGCGGGATCCGCGTCGGCACCCCGGCGGTGACGGGACGCGGGATGCACGAGGAGGAGATGCGGGCGATTGCCGGGCTGATCGTGGACGGCATCGCGGCCCGTGGAGACGAGACGGCGCAGGAGCGCGTGCGTGCCGGCGTCGCGGAGATCGTTGACCGCTTCCCGGTGCCGGGCCTGCCGTGGACGAGGGAACGCCTCGGAGCTGCCGCGCCCGCCTGAGCGTGGCTCGGACACGGCCGGGGCTCGGCGCTGCCGGGTTGCGAGATTCTCTCCTGGTGAATCACCGGACCACGGAGAGCCGGGAACGGGGCCATTCCGGCGGGTTCGGCGGCGAAATTCTCACCGAGAGAGAGAAACGGCCACGAAAAGTCCGGAAGTTGGTCCGGTGCCTCACCACGCGAGAACTGTGGTCGGGAGCGGCAAGGAGGGCCCCATTCGCCACGATTCGAAGGCCCGGCTATACTCCTGCGCGTCCGACCGCTGTGAGTCGAACTCAACATGGCACAGCTGACGCCCACGGGGCTCGTCAAGATCATGGGCCTCGTGACCCTCATCATGGTCGTTCCCATGATGGGTGGCGCGGTGGCCGGCCTTGTCCTTGACAGGCTGCTGAACACCTCGCCGGTACTGGTCCTGTTGGGAGTGGCGATCGGATCCTTGATCGCGGCCATTGGTATCTGGCTCCTCATCCGCGCGGGCGCGCGCCGGGGCTATACCGATGGCCGTCCCGGTGATCGGGCCTGAACGGGTCGTGGACGACGACGAGAACGGGCGCGACGCGGGAGCGTCAGCGGACGCGGGAGCGTCCCGGAACATCGGGATAGCCTTCGACCTGGGGCTGCGACTGGGAATATCGGTGATTCTGGGCCTGGGTGGCGGCCTGTTGCTCGACAACTGGCTGCACACGATCCCGATCTTCACGTTGATCGGCATGGTGCTGGGCATCGGTGCCGCGATGTACACGATCTGGGACGTCGCCCGGGACGCAATGAGGAGATAGATGGCGGAGAGCACCGCGACCGCGGCAACGCCCTCGTGGCGCCGGTTCGTGCCGATCCTGGTGATCGGCGTGCTCGGCGTTGGGGCGGTGGCGTCTGCGCTCGCGCCCAAGCCGGAGGCCGAGGGCGGCCTGCTGCACGTTGCCATCAGCGCCGAGGAGCTCTTCACGGTCGGCCCGCTGCACTTCACCAACAGCATGGTGGGTGCACTGCTGGCCTCGGCATTGCTGCTCGCCGCCGCCTGGGTCTTCGTGCGGCATCCGTCGCTGGTGCCGAGCCGCGTGCAGAGCCTGATCGAGTTCCCGATCGAGTGGATGGCGAACATCGTGTCCGGATCGACCAGCCGATGGCGTGGCTACGTGGCGCTGGTCATCGGCCTGTTCCTGATGATCCTGGTCGCCAACTGGCTGAGCCTGCTGCCGGGCGTGGGGACCATCGGCCTTGCGCACACCGACGAGCACGGTGTGAAGGAGCTGGTCCCCTTCGTCCGCGCCGCGGCGGCGGACCTGAATTTCACGCTGGGGCTGGCGATCGTGGCGTTCATCGTGTTCGTGGCCTGGGGCGTGCGCATCAACGGCGTCGGCGGCTACCTGCTCGAGCTGGTGGGTGAGCCGCGCTACATGGCGCCGCTGATGTTCCCGATCCACCTCATCAGCGAGCTCAGCCGGCTGGTCAGCCTCTCGATGCGGCTCTTCGGCAACGTCTTCGCTGGCGAGGTGCTGCTGGCCACCATGCTCGCCCTGACCACGGCGGCCGTATTCATCCTGCCGCTGGCGTTCTTCGTGCCAGCCGTATTCCTGCTCCTGGAGCTGCTCTTCGGTGCGGTCCAGGCCCTTGTCTTCGCCCTGCTGGCGATGACCTACATCACCATGGCCATCGCCGAGCACGACGAAGGCCATGGCGACGATCACGCGTCAGAAGCACACGCATCCGAAGCAACCGTTTAGGAGGTTCGAGAACAACGTGGACTCAAATCTTGCAGCCGGTCTGGCAATGATCGGAGCCATCGGCCCCGGCATCGGCCTGGGCATCGGCTTCAGCAAGGCGATGGAGGCCCTCGGGCGCAATCCCGAGGCGTCGGGCGCGATCTTCGTGCCGTACATCCTGGGCCTGGCGCTGACCGAGGCCATTGGCATCTACTGCCTGGTCGTCTCGCTGATCCTCATCTTCGCCGGCGGCTGAGAGCGCGTCGGTGGCATTTTTCGACGCGTTCGGGGTTGACCTCCCGAAGCTGCTCTTCCAGGTCATCAACTTCCTGCTGCTGCTGTACCTGCTGAACAGGTTCCTGTTCAAGCCGGTGCTGAAGCTGCTGGATGAGCGCGAGGCGCGCATCAAGACGGGCCTGGAGGACGCCGAGGCGGCGGCCCGCGACCGCGAGCTGGCGAAGGCCGAGCGCGAGGCCGCGCTGGACGAGGCGCGCAAGGAGGCCGCGGCCATGGTGGCGCGTGCCAACAAGATCGCCGAGGACTCGCGCGCCGAGATCCTGGCCGATGCCAAGGCACAGGCCGACAAGGTGACGGAGCGGGCGCGCGAGGAGATCACCGCCGAGAAGGACCGCGCCATGGCCGAGCTGCGCACGACGGTCGCCGACCTGGCGCTCGACGCGGCGAGCAGGCTCGTTCGCTCGGAGATGAACGGGACCACGCAGCGGCGCCTGGTCGAGGACTTCCTGAAGGAGGTCAAGAACTAGGTGGCCCGACGCGAGACGGCGGCCCGCCGCTACGCGGAGGCGGCGTTCCAGATCGGGCGTGCCGATGGCACGCTCGACGAGTGGGAGCGGGGCCTGGCCGCCGTGCAGGAGCTGCTCTCCGACGGCGAGCTGCGTCGCCTGGTCGAGCACCCGGTGGTGCCGTTCGCCGCGAAGGAGAAGCTGCTGCGCCGCGTGGCGGGCGACCGAGTCAGCGACGAGGTGCTCAGCCTGGTGCTGCTCATGATCCGCCGCGGGCGGCCGCGAGGGATCGGCCGAATGGCCGAGCACTTCACCGAGCTGCTGCGCCGCGAGCGCGGCATCGTGCTGGCCGAGGTGCGCACCGCCCTCCCGCTGGAGACCGAGCAGCGACGCTCCATCGAGGAGCGGCTGGCCCAGCTGACCGGCGAGACGGTGGAGATGAACGAAACGGTCGACGAGTCGCTCATCGGCGGGGTCGCCGTGCGCATCGGCGACAGGCTCTACGACGCGAGCGTGCGGAGCCGCCTGGAGCGGCTGCGCGCGCGGTTGACGACGGTCTGACGGACCGGATCAGAGAGAGGAACACATGGCGATTCGATCCGACGAGATCACGTCGATCATCAGAAGCGAGATCAAGGGCTTCGACGAGGGAGCCGATGTCTCCGGCGTCGGCACCATCGTGGAGGTCGGCGACGGCATCGCCCAGATCTACGGGCTGTCCGGCGCGCTGGCCTCGGAGCTGCTCGAGTTCCCGGGTGGGGTCATGGGCATGGCCTTCAACCTGGAGGAGGAGACGGTCGGCGCCCTGATCCTGGGCGACTACACGGACCTCAAGGAGGGCGACCAGGTCAAGACCACCGGTCGCGTGGTGGAGGTGCCGGTCGGCGACGCGCTGATCGGCCGGGTCGTCAACCCGCTGGGCGAGCCCATCGACGGCAAGGGGCCCATCGAGACGACGAAGACCCGCCCGGTGGAGCGCATCGCCCCCGGCGTCATCGTGCGCCAGCCGGTGGACACCCCGGTGCAGACCGGGATCAAGGCCATCGACGCCATGATCCCCATCGGCCGAGGACAGCGCGAGCTGATCATCGGCGACCGCCAGACGGGCAAGACCGCCATCGCCGTCGACACGATCATCAACCAGAAGGGCCAGGACCTGATCTGCATCTACGTCGCCATCGGCCAGAAGCAGTCGACCGTGGCGCAGGTGGTGGCCCAGCTGGAGGAGAACGGCGCGATGGAGCACTCCATCGTGGTGTCGGCCTCCGCATCGGACCCCGCACCGCTGCAGTTCCTGGCCCCGTATGCCGGCGTCGCCATGGGCGAGGAGTTCCTGGACACCGGCCGTGACGCGCTGTGCGTGTACGACGACCTGTCGAAGCACGCCTGGGCCTACCGCCAGGTGTCGCTGCTCATGCGCCGCCCGCCCGGTCGCGAGGCCTTCCCCGGCGACATCTTCTACGCCCATTCCCGCCTGCTGGAGCGCGCCGCCCGGCTGGGCGACGAGGCGGGCGGCGGGTCGCTGACCGCGCTGCCGGTGATCGAGACGCAGGCAGGCGACGTGTCGGCCTACATCCCGACGAACGTGATCTCCATCACCGACGGGCAGATCTTCCTGCAGACCGACCTGTTCAACCAGGGCCAGCGGCCCGCGGTGAACGCTGGCATCAGCGTGTCCCGCGTGGGCGGCAACGCCCAGATCAAGGCCATGCGGCAGGTTGCCGGCAAGATGCGCCTGGACCTGGCGCAGTACCGCGAGCTGGCCGCGTTCGCGCAGTTCGCCTCCGACCTGGACAAGGCCACCCGCGACCAGCTGACCCGTGGCGAGAAGGTGACCATGATCCTGCGCCAGCCGCAGTTCTCACCGCTGCCGGTCGAGAAGCAGGTGGCCATCATCTGGGCCGCCACCAACGGCTGGCTGGACGACGTCGAGTCGGCGCGCATCGGCGAGTTCGAGTCGGGCCTGTACCGCTTCCTGGAGTCGACCTACGGCGAGCTGCTGCCGACCATCGCCAAGGAAAAGGCGCTCTCCGACGAGACGGTTGCCCAGCTGGAGAAGGCCGTCAGGGAGTACCGATCGCAGGCCGGATTTGGCAAGGCCGATGACTCCGCCAAGGCCGATGACGCCGCCAAGGCCGATGACTCCAAGGAGGCCAAGGGCTAGCCGATGCCCAGCCTGAAGGAGATCCGCGGGCGGATCGCATCGATCCGGAACATCTCGCAGATCACCCGTGCCATGGAGCTGGTGGCCGCGTCCCGCATGAAGCGGGCGCAGGAGGCCATCCTGGCCGCGCGCCCGTATTCCGACGAGCTGCGCTCGACCCTCAGCCGCGTGGCCTCGGCCGTCGGCGAGGAGGTCGACCCGCTGCTCGCCCGGCGACCGGTGCATCACATCGGCCTGATCGTGATGACCACCGACCGTGGTCTGGCCGGCGCGCTGGACACGAATACCGTGCGCGCCGCCCTGCGCTTCATCAGCGAGCAGGCCGGCGGCCGCAACGGCGACGGCCCGGTGGAGGTCTCGGCCATCACCGTCGGCCGCAAGGGACGTGAGCAGCTGCGACGTGCCGGCGTGCCCATCGCGGCGCACTTCCCGCGGCTGGGCGACCGGCCGACCTTCGCCGACGTGACGCCCATCGCCCGCCTGGTGGCCCAGGACTTCCTGGAGGGCACCTTCGACGAGATCGGCCTGGTGTACCCCGGCTTCGTCAGCACCCTCACCCAGCGACCCACGGTGAACATGCTGCTGCCGGTGCCGCGCCCGGCCGACCTGGACCCGGACGAGGCGGAGCGCACCGACGAGTACCTCTTCGAGCCGACCCCCGAGGCGGTGCTGAGCCGCCTGCTGCCGCACTACGTGGCGGTTGACCTGTACCGCGCCGTGCTGGAGGCGAACGCGTCGGAGCAGTCGGCGCGGATGATCGCCATGCGCAGCGCCACCGACAATGCCAATGAGCTGATGGGGGACCTGACGCTGGTCTACAACAAGACTCGCCAGGCAACCATCACCCGCGAGATGATCGAGATCGCCTCCGGCGCGGAAGCGCTTGGCGGCTGAGCGAAGGAGAACGGATCAGCACATGTCAGCCGGAAAGGTGATCCAGATCACGGGTCCCGTGATCGATGTCGAGTTCCCGCCGGGCGAGCTGCCCGCCATCTACAACGCCCTCGAGATCAAGCGGCCGAAGGAGGCGCGCGGCAACGGGGCCAAGGCCAAGGCCGATGGCAAGGGCAAGGCCGCCAAGGGCACCGCGGTCAGCGAGCAGGACGACACCCTGGTGGTCGAGGTGCAGCAGCACCTGGGCAACAACTGGGTGCGCACGGTGGCTATGTCCACCACCGACGGCCTGTCGCGCGGCCTGGAGGCGGTCGACACCGGTGGGCCGATCAGCGTGCCAGTCGGCGAGGCCACGCTGGGCCGCGTGTTCGACGTGCTGGGCCACGCCATCGATGGCAAGGGCGAGGTGAAGTCGAAGCAGACGCTGCCCATCCACCGCGATCCGCCCGCGTTCGAGGACATGGAGACCGAGGCGCAGGTCTTCGAGACCGGCATCAAGGTCATCGACCTCATCGCTCCGTTCAAGCGCGGCGGCAAGGTCGGCGTGTTCGGCGGCGCCGGCGTGGGCAAGACGGTGATCATCCAGGAGCTGATCCGCAACATCGCCCAGGAGCACGGCGGCTACTCCGTGTTCGCGGGCGTCGGCGAGCGCTCGCGCGAGGGCAACGACCTGCTGGGCGAGATGACCGAGTCGGGCGTCATCGACAAGACGGTCATGGTCTTCGGCCAGATGAACGAGCCGCCGGGCGCGCGCCAGCGCGTCGGCCTGACCGCGCTGGCCATGGCGGAGTACTTCCGCGACGAGGAGGGGCGCGACATCCTCCTCTTCATCGACAACATCTTCCGCTTCACGCAGGCGGGCTCGGAGGTATCGGCCCTGTTGGGTCGCATGCCCTCGGCAGTGGGCTACCAGCCGACGCTGGCCACAGAGATGGGCGACCTGCAGGAGCGCATCACCTCCACCAAGAAGGGGTCGATCACCTCGCTGCAGGCGATCTTCGTGCCGGCGGACGATTACACCGACCCGGCTCCGGCCACCACCTTCGGCCACCTGGACTCGACCATTCGCCTGGAGCGATCGATCGTGGAGATCGGCATCTACCCGGCGGTGGACCCGCTGACCTCCACCTCGACCGTGCTCGACCCGCGGGTCGTCGGCGACGAGCACTTCCAGGTGGCGCGCGAGGTGCAGCGCACCCTGCAGCGTTACAAGGACCTGCAGGACATCATCGCCATCCTGGGCATGGACGAGCTGTCCGAGGAGGACAAGCTCACCGTCGGTCGCGCGCGGCGCCTGCAGCGCTTCATGTCGCAGCCGATGTTCGTCGCGGAGCAGTTCACCGGTCGCCCTGGCAAGTACGTGCAGCGCATGGAGACGGTGCGTGGCGCGAAGGAGATCCTGGACGGCAAGCACGACCAGCTGCCGGAGCAGGCATTCCTGATGGCGGGGCCGATCGAGGACGTCGTCGAGAACGCCGAAGGGATGAAGTAGTGGCCGGGCTCGATACCACCTCGCGCGGCTCTGCAACGGACTGATGCCACTTCAACTCGAAATCGTTTCGCCCGAGCGGCGGGCGTTCACCGATGAGGTGGACATGGTCGTCGTGCCCGGCATCGACGGCGAGCTGGGCATCCTGCCGCACCACACCCGACTGATCAGCGCGCTGGGCATCGGTGAGCTGAAGATCAAGAAGGGCGGCAGCGAGCAGCTGATGTTCATCTCCGGCGGCTTCGTGGAGGTGCGGCCGGACAAGGTCATCATCATGGCCGACCTGGCCGAGCACTCCGAGGAGATCGACGAGGCTCGCGCCGTCGAGGCGCGGAAGCGCGCCGAGGCGGAGCTGGGCGAGGTGAAGGACCCGGTCGACATCGCCCGCGTCCGCGCCGCGCTGCAGACCGCGCTCATGCGCGAGAGGATCGCCACCCGGCGCCGCTCCCGCGGCTAGCGCTCTTGCTGCCTTCCTGTCGCCAATTCCCGTTGGGCGGGAGCAACGAACAAGAAGCGACCCATTCTTGCCGCGGATTCCCGTGCGGCGGGATTACGCGTCACGTTCCGGCCATTCGCGGCCCGATATGGCCCCTTCTTGTTCGTTAGTCCCGTGGGGCGGGAATTGGCGTCACGAAACGCCGCTAACCGGCGGGTAGCATCGCTCGCATGAGCGGCGCGCGCGTGGTCGTCATCGGCTCGGTCAACGTCGACTACGTCGTGCGCGCACCGCGGCTGCCGGCGCCCGGCGAGACCGTGCTGGGCGGCGCGTTCGAGCGGCACCTCGGCGGGAAGGGAGCGAACCAGGCAGTCGCCGCGGTGCGCGCCGGCGCGGAAGTCCGGCTGATCGCCTGTGTCGGAGCTGATGCGGACGGCCGCGACTCCCTGTCCGATCTCGCGGCCGAGGGAGTCGACGTCGGCGGCCGGGTGGTGGCCGCTCGTACGGGCGCGGCGATCATCGCCGTGGACGCCGACGGTCGGAACCAGATCGTGGTCGCGCCCGGGGCGAACGCAGAGCTCTCCGCCGAAGATGCGCGCGCCGGGGTGGCCGCCGCTGCTCAGCCCGGCGCCGTGGTGGTCACGTCCCTGGAGGTGCCGATGCCGGCCGTGGAGTCGGCAGTGCTCGAGGCAAGCCGGCTCGGGCTGCGGAGCATCGTCAACCCGGCGCCGGCGAGCCCGCTCTCCAAGGCCCTCATGGCCGCGGAGCCGCTCCTCGTGCCGAACGAGCACGAGGCGCTCGCGATCTTCGGCGCCGGAGACTTGGCGGAGGTCGTGGACCGGCTGCACGCCGCAGGGCTGGAGGCGGTGATCACGCTCGGGGCAGCCGGCTGCCTGGTGGTCAGTGCCGGCAGCGAGGAAATGCTGCCCGCAGCCGCGGCGCCGAACGTGGTCGACACCACCGGTGCAGGAGACGCCACGGTCGGGGTGCTGGCCGCGTGGCTGGCCACGGGCGCATCGCTTCGAGAAGCCGCGCAGGCCGCCATGGTGGCGGCCGGTCTCGCCATCACGGCCGCTGGCGCGCGAACCGGCATGCCGACGCGCGAGGCCATTGAGAGCGACGTGGAAGACCGTACCGGGCAGGCCCGCTAGCATCGGCCTCAATGCAGACCTGCGACCAGTGCGGCACCCGGGCGCCGCAGCTTCCGATCCGGATCGAGATCGTGCGGGAAGCCGGGCCCATCGGCCTGGCCACCGACCCGCGGCCCGGCGAGACCGCCAATTTCACGAAGGGCTACACCTTCTGCTCCGCTGACCACGTCTACCAGTGGGCCCGCGAGCGGCGCTACATGCTGTGCAACCGGCAGCCGACGGCCTTCGAGGCCGGCATGCAGCCCTACCTGCCCAGCCGGCACATGGGCGGACGGGTCGGGCTGTGCGACGGCCACCACACCGGCGGCCACGAGTGGAAGGAAGCCTGGCCCGCCTGAGCGCGGCCGGATTGCCGGCTGAGCGCCGGCCGGGATGCCGCCTGCGCGCGGCCGCGTTGCCGCCCGAGCGGCGGCTGAGCCGAATCGCCCGGTAGACTCAGGCCGAATGCAGAAGTTCGTCGTCACCGGGGGTACGCCGCTGCATGGCGAGGTGCAGATCGCCGGCGCCAAGAACGCCGTGCTGAAG
>DASSNI010000190.1:0-4993 GCA_035701385.1 Candidatus Limnocylindria bacterium
GTCGTCGAGCAGCTGGCGCAGGTGCGCGCGCCGCTCCCCGAGCAGCGGCCGGATCACGCGGCCACGACGCGCCGGAATGCCGCGCAGGCCACGCAGCCCGCTTCCCCGCGCGATGCGTAGCATGACGGTCTCCGCCACGTCGTCCAGGGTGTGGGCCGTGGCGATCAGCGCCTCCCCACCGAGTTCCGCGGCCACGTCCTCCAGGAAGCGGTAGCGCGCCCGGCGGCCGGCGTCCTCGATCGAGCGACCCTCGGTGCGGGCAATCGCCCGCACGCTGACCTGCGTGGAGCGGAACGTCAGGCCGAGGGAGGCCGCTGCCTCCTCGACGTGGGCGGCATCGGCCCGTGATCCTTCCCGGATGCCGTGATCCAGGTGGGCGACCGTCAGCGACCAGCTGCGGGCGCCATCGGCCACCAGTCGGGCAGCGCCGTGCATGAGCGCGCTGGAATCGGGCCCGCCGGAGACGGCAACGATCATGGGGGTTCCATCAGGAACGCCGAGCGCATCGGTCCCGCTGGCGACCGCTGCTGCAAGCCGGGCGACCGGGTCCGGTGAGGGGGTGGTAGCGGAGGGCGGATTCGAACCACCGACCAAGGGCTTATGAGTCCCCTGCTCTACCACTGAGCTACTCCGCCACGCGGCCCAAGGTTACCGAGCGGCGACCCGCCCGGCAACCGCCCGGACGTCCCCCGCTCAGACCGAGGCCTGCACCATGGCGCGCGCCGCGGTGACGCCAGCCGCGCGGTCGGGGGCGAACGTGGCGACCAGCAGGTTCTGGTCCTGCCAGGCGACGACGGTGCCGCCTTCGCTCTCGATCACGTAGCCATCCAGGCCACCGAGGTCGATGTCCTCGGCCGTGGCGCTGGCCGTCTGCGCCAGCCCGTCGGCGAACTGGGTGCCGACACCCGGCTGCGCCGCGGACTCCGCGGTCAGCGCCACGACCAGCACGACCGCGAACGGGTCGCCGCTGCGCGTCAGGGCGCGGAGCGTGAGCTTGCCGGCGCCCGGCCCCAGGCTCTCCGTGGCGGCGCGGTACTGGCGGCGCGCCTGGCGCTGAAGCCGACCGGGGAGCTTGGTGAAGGCAAACCCGGTCATGTCCACCCCGAAGACGTGCTGCGCGGTGAGCTCCTCCAGCGTGGGAGTCGGCTGCGCGTTGGACGGCGCGGCAACCTGCGTCGGCGTGGGGCGCACCTTCGGAAAGCCGCATGCGGCAAGCGCAAGCAGCAGCGCCAGGGCAGCCAGCGGTGCTCTCTTCATGTCCCGTTCCTGCCTCGAGGTCTGACGGCTATCGCCCCACGAGCTCACGCAACTTTTCGGCGTCGCGCGGCGCGTGGCCCCCGATGTCGTTGTTGAAGTAGACGTAGGCGGGCAGGCCGTCAATAGCCCAATCGCGCAGCCGCCTGGCCCACGCGGTCAACGCCTGCGGCGGGTATCCACCCCGATATTTGCCTGCGGCGCCATGGAATCGCACGTAGACGAAGGGGCCGATGGGCTCCGCTCGCGTCTCCGATCTCGGCATGTCGTGCAGGCACAGCGCCACCCCGGCACTGCGGAGCATGTCGCTCGTCTCCGGGGTGTACCACGAGCGGTCGCGGAACTCGATTGCCTGCAGCCTGCCCTTTGGCAGCTGGGCGACGAAATCGCGCAGCCGATCGAGGTTGCGATCCCAGCGCGGCGGCAGCTGGTAGAGCATCGGGCCGAGGTGGTCGCCGAGGCGCGTGGCCCGCGACCAGAGGCGATCGAGCGGCTCCCGTGGCTCACGCAGGCGCTTCAGGTGCGTCAGGTAGCGGCTCGCTTTGACCGCGAACAGGAAGCCGGGCGGCACGCGTCGACCCCAGGCCGCGAAGGTATCGGCTTCGGGTAGGCGGTAGAAGCTGTTGTTGAGCTCGACCGTGTCGAAGGTGCGGACGTAGTGGTCCAGCCATTCGTCGGTCGGCAGCTCGCGCGGATAGAAGCGTCCCCGCCAGTGGCGGTACTGCCAGCCTGAGCAGCCGATGCGGATCTCAGCGCGCGCCATGCCCCCGTGCGTCCGCATGCGGTGCGCCAAGGAAGGCCGATCGCGACAGGCGAGCTGTCACGCAGGCTGGGTACACCGATGCAGTGGCAGCCCGTCTAGCTACCGAAGAACAGGTCCACCCACTGCTTCAGGAGCGGTGGCGGTGGCTCGGTGTCGGCGTCGTCCGCCGGCGGGGGCGCGACCGCGCTCCCCGGCGGAATGATCAGCACTCGCTCCCCGGGACGCCCGATGTTCAGCAGCTTGCGCGCCTCCTGCGAGATGTAGGCGTCCGAGCGCAGGTAGTCGAGCTCACGGCGCAGCTCGGCATTCTCTATGGCGATCTGGTTCATCTCGGCGCGGATCCGATTGGCTTCCTGGCCGATGGACCAGCTGGCGTAGACCTGCCTGCCGACCTGGAACGTCACGAAGGCGCCGACCACCAGCAGCACGACCAGCCACGCCATCCCGCCGCGCGACGCAGGAAGCGTGTAGCGCGGCCGACGTGGCGCCCTGCCCGCTGCTGCCGAGAGGTCCAAACCGGTCATCCGGCACCGAGTCTACCGGGCGGGTTTTCCACCGTGCAACGAAATCGGGCGGCACTTGTCCACAGCATGCTACCGTCAAACCGAACGCCTGTCCGAAATGAGGGAGCGCCGCCGTGATCCTGGACCGCCCCACCACCGTCGACGACGCGATCGGCGCGCTGCTCGGCGACCCGGCCATCACCCGCATGCTGGCGGCGCATCGCGTCATCGAGCCGCAGCCGCCGCACTATGCCCCATGGCCCGAAGGACTTGACCCGCGGCTGGTCGCGGCGCTGCAGCGACGGGGCGTGGAGGCGCTGTACACGCACCAGGCAGCCGCCGTGGAATCCGTGCGCGCCGGCCACAACGTGTGCGTGGTCACCCCCACGGCCTCCGGCAAGACCCTCTGCTACAACCTGCCGGTCGTCGACGCGGTCGCCCGCGATGACGCGGCTCGCGCGCTCTACCTCTTTCCCACCAAGGCGCTCGCCGCCGACCAGCTGGTCGAGCTGCGTGCGCTAGCGGAGAGCGCCGAGATCCCGCTCAAGACGCACACCTACGATGGCGACACGCCGACCAGCATCCGCAGCGTGGTGCGCGCGGCCGGGCAGGTGGCCATCACCAACCCGGACATGCTCCACTCGGCGATCCTTCCGCACCACACCAAGTGGTTCAAGCTCTTCGAGAACCTGCGCTTCGTGGTCATCGATGAGCTGCACACCTACCGCGGCCTGTTCGGCAGCCACGTGGCCAACGTCATCCGCCGGCTGCGCCGCATCTGCCGCCACTACGGGTCGGATCCGGTATTCATCTGCGCCAGCGCCACCATCGCCAATCCGGGAGAGCTGGCCGAGCGGCTGCTGGAGGCGCCGGTCGACCTCGTGACCGAGAGCGGCGCGCCGCGCGGCCGCAAGCACATCCTGGTCGTCAACCCACCGGTCGTTAACCCCGAGCTGGGCATCCGCGGCTCGGCGCTCCTCACCGGCCAGCACCTGGCGGAGCGGCTGATCGGCGGCGGTGTGCAGACCATCGCCTTCGCCAGCTCGCGGACCTCGGTCGAGGTGCTGACCAGCTACCTGCGCGAGACCTTCGCTCCCCCGCCGGGCCACCCGCACACCATCCGCGGCTACCGCGGCGGCTACCTGCCGAACGAGCGCCACGCCATCGAGGCGGGCCTGCGCGACGGCAAGGTCCGCGGCGTGGTGGCGACCAACGCGCTGGAGCTGGGCATCGACATCGGCAGCCTCGATGCCTCGATCAGCGTTGGCTATCCCGGCACCATCGCGTCGACCTGGCAGCAGATGGGCCGTGCCGGGCGTCGCGCGGGGACCAGCCTCTCGGCGCTCGTCTGCTCCTCCGCGCCCATCGACCAGTTCCTGGCCGCGCACCCCGAGTACCTGTTCGACAGCTCGCCGGAGCATGGCCTGGTCAACCCGGACAACCTGCACGTCCTCATCAACCACCTGCGCGCCGCCGCGTTCGAGCTGCCGGTGCCTGTCACCGAGCGCTTCGGCATCGCCGAGACGCCAACGCTGCTCGACGTCCTGGAGGAGGACGGCTACCTCCGCCACGCGGAGGACGATCGCTACTACTGGAGCCACGACAACTTCCCGGCCAGCGACTTCAGCCTGCGCAGCGGCGCGCCGGAGAACGTCGTGATCATCGACACCACCGGCGACCGGCACCGAGTTCTCGGCGAGGTCGACCTGTTCGCCGCCCCGCTCCTCGTCCACGAGAAGGCGATCTACATCCACCAGGGCGTGCAGCACCACGTCGACCGCCTGGACTGGGACGAGCGCAAGGCCTACGTCACGCGCACCGACGTCGACTACTACACCGATGCGGACCTCGGCATCACCCTCAAGGTGCTGGAGGTGTTCGACGAGGCCGATGCGCCTGCCGCTGGCCGGCGGCAGCGCGGCGAGGTGATGGTCGCCTGGAAGGTGACCATGTTCAAGAAGCTCAAGTACCACACCCACGAGAACGTCGGCTGGGGCTCCATCTCCATCCCCGAGCAGGAGATGCACACCACCGCCACATGGCTCGTGCCGCCTGCCGAGCTCATGAACCGATACGACCGCGACACGCTCGACGGCGCGCTCATCGGCCTTGCCCGCATCGCGCGCACCACGGCCGCCCTGCTGCTGATGTGCGACGTCCGCGACCTCGGGGTGCTGGCCCAGGTGCAGGCGCCCTTCACCGGCCAGCCGACCCTCTACCTGTACGACGCCACACCCGGGGGAGTGGGGCTCACCGAGCGGCTCTTCGAACTGACCGGCGACATGGTCCGTGCCAGTCGCGAGGCGGTCGAGTCGTGCGCCTGCGCGGACGGCTGCCCGGCGTGCGTCGGCCCGGCCATCGAGGTCGGAAAGCGGGGCAAGCAAACCGTCATCGAGATCCTGCAGGCGCTCGATGGTTGAGCAGCTCCCGGAGCGCTCGCTGGTCGATCGGCTGGCGGCATTCCGCACGCCGG
>DASSNI010000191.1:0-5537 GCA_035701385.1 Candidatus Limnocylindria bacterium
TCGTCGTCGCCGACGCCTAGGAGCCCCGCCATGAAGGCAGAGATTCATCCCAAGTACCATCAGGCGGAGGTGCACTGCGTCGGGTGCGGCACCACCTTCACGGTCGGCTCGACTGCCGAGTCGATCCGGGTCGAGGTCTGCTCGAATTGCCATCCGTTCTACACCGGGACACAGAACATCGTCGACACCGCCGGCCAGGTCGAGCGGTTCCAGCGACGCATGGAGCGCGCCAAGCGCTGACCACGCTGACCGGTGAGGTGCGCCGCCGGCGGAGCGGCTGGCCGGCGCTGCTGGCCCCGCACCTGGTTTTCCTGATCCCCGAGCTGCTCATGGCGGCAGGACCGTTCGTGGTGCAGACCGTCGGATCGGCCAGCCGGCGTGCGTTCCGCATGCCGGACTTCTTCTATGGCGGCCAGGCCCTGATCGAGGGCGTGATGATGCGCGGCCGCACGACCGTGGCCATGAGCGTGCGCCCGCCATCCGGCGAGGTCCAGACCTACTCGGAGGCGCTGCCCGCCGCGCTGCAGCGTGGCCGCTGGCTGAAGGTGCCCTTCGTGCGCGGCCTGTTCGTGCTGTACGAGACGCTGGTGCTCGGCACGCGGATGCTGATGCGCTCCGCCGCCATCGCGGCAGAAGGCGAGGACATCGCCATCAGCCGCGGAATGATGATCGGCACCATGATCTTCAGCCTGGGCTTCGCGGTGGCCATCTTCTTCGTGCTGCCGCTGTTCCTGTCCACCTTCGCCGATGCCGCCACTGAATCGGACCTGCTGGCCAACATCGTGGAAGGGCTGATCCGGCTGGTGGTGTTCGTCGCCTACATCGGGCTCATCGGCCTCATGAGCGACATCAAGCGCGTGTTCGCCTACCACGGCGCCGAGCACAAGGCCATCAGCGCCCACGAGGCCGATGCGCCCCTGACGCCCAGCGAGGTCGACCGGTTCTCGACCGCGCATACCCGCTGCGGGACCACCTTCCTGCTGATCGTGGTGGTCATCAGCATCTTCTTCTTCAGCCTGATCCCGCGCGCCGGGGTGCCGCTGCCGCTGCTCTTTCTGTCGCGCATCGCGCTCATCCCGCTGATCGCCTCGGTGAGCTACGAGCTGGTGCGCTTCGGGGCCTCGCACTACGGCAACCCGCTGGTGCGTGCCATCTACCAGCCGGGGCTGTGGCTGCAGTCGCTGACCACCCGCCCGCCGGACCACTCGATGCTGGAGGTCAGCATCGCCTCGCTGGAGTCCTGCCTGGCCTCCGATCGCGCCGCCGGCACGCCCGCCGTGGAGCCCACCGCCGACATCGTGGACCCGACCGCCGGCGTCCTTCCCTGAGGCTCTCGGGGATATGGACGACCGCCTGCGCGAGATCGAGGAGCGCTACCAGGCCCTGACCGGCGAGATGAGCTCCCCGGGGCTGGACGTCGCACGGATGGCGGAGGTCGGCCGCGAGCTCGCGCGCCTGGAGCCGGTGGTGACGGCTGCCCGCCACTGGCGCGAGGTGCAGGAGGCGCTGCGCTCGACCGCCGAGATGGCGCGCGACCCGGACGAGGAGGTGCGCCAGCTGGCGCGCGACGAGCTGGCCACGCTCGAGGCTCGCGCCGCCGAGCTTGAAGGGCAGCTCCACACGCTGCTCCTCCCCCGCGACCCGAATGACGAGCGCAACGTGATCCTGGAGATCCGCGCCGGCACCGGCGGCGACGAAGCGGCCCTCTTCGCCGCGGACCTGTTCCGCATGTACGCCCGCTACGCCGACGCGCGGCGCTGGAAGCTGGACCTGCTGTCGTCGTCCGAGGCGCCGAGCGGCGGCTTCAAGGAGGCGATCGCCGAGATCGCCGGGGACGGCGCCTACTCGCGGCTGAAGTACGAGAGCGGCGTGCACCGTGTGCAGCGCGTGCCGGTCACCGAGGCGCAGGGCCGCATCCACACCTCGACCGCCACGGTCAGCGTCCTGCCGGAGGCCGACGAGGTCGAGGTCGACATCCCGGAGAAGGACATTCGCGTCGACGTCTACCGCTCCAGCGGACCGGGCGGCCAGAGCGTGAACACCACGGACTCGGCGGTGCACATCACCCACCTGCCCACCGGGCTGGTGGTGGCCATCCAGGACGAGAAGAGCCAGCACAAGAACAAGGCCAAGGCCATGGCCATCCTGCGCGCCCGGCTGCTGGAGATGGAGCAGCAGCGGCTGGCCGAGGAGCGCGGCGAGCAGCGCCGCTCGCAGGTCGGCTCCGGTGAGCGCGCCGAGAAGATCCGGACCTACAACTTCCCCGATGACCGGGTGACCGACCACCGCATCGGCCTGACCGTCCACAACCTTCCCGGCCTGTTGCAGGGAGACCTGGACCGCCTGGTCGAGCCGCTGGCCGAGGCCGAGCAATCCGCGCGGCTGGCAGCCGATGGCGCCGCAGCCGCGGGAGGCTCGTGAGCTTCGTATGCCTCATGAGCCAATGAGCTCGCCGGTCCTGGCATCGACGGACGCCCGCTCGCTGATGGTGGCGGCCACCGAGCGCCTGCGCGCGGCCGGCTCCCCGTCCCCGCGGCTCGATGCGGAGCTGCTGGTGGCCCACGCCTTCGATCGCGAGCGAGCCTGGCTGCATGCCAATCCGGAGACCACACTCGACGAAGCGCGCCTGTCCGAGCTGGCCGGCTGGCTGGGGCGCCGCGCCGCCGGCGAGCCCATCGCCTACGTGCGCGGCTACAAGGAGTGGCTCTCGCTCCGTATCCGGACGGACCGCCGAGCGCTGATCCCGCGGCCGGAGACGGAGCTGCTGGCCGAGACGGCGATCGAGGAGATCGCGCGGCGGCTCACCGAGTCCGACAAGCCGATAGCGGCCTGGGAGGTGGCCACCGGCAGCGGCGCCGTCGCCGTGGCGCTGGCCGTCCGCTTCCGCACGGCGCTGACCCTGGGGCGGCTGCGGCTGGGCGCGACCGACGTCTCCGCCGAGGCCCTGGAGCTGGCCGCCGAGAACCTGGCGGCCCACGGGCTGGGCGGGCTGGTGGCGCTCGGCTGCGGCGACCTGCTGGAGCCGCCGGTACTGCCGGCGCCGCAGCAGCCGGACGTGCTGCTGGGCAACCTGCCGTACCTGACCAGCGACGAGGTGGCGACCGGCGCCGGCAGCCTTCGCTACGAGCCGCACGTGGCCCTTGACGGCGGTGCGGACGGGCTGGACGTGCTGAGGCGGCTGCTGGCCCAGCTTCCCGAGCGCCTGGCGCCGGGCGGCGTCTGCCTGCTGGAGATCGGCGCCGGCCAGCTGCCCGCCGTGCGCGACCTGGTCGAGGCGCTGCCAATGGTGGCGCAGCTTTCCGCCGCCACTGATCTCGCCGGCATCGAGCGGGTCGTCCGCATCGCCCGCACGTGACCGACCGGCTACGCGCCGACGCGGCAGGCATCGAGGCCGCGGCCGCGCTCCTGCGCGACGGCCAGCTGGTCGCCTTCCCGACCGACACGGTGTACGGCGTGGGATGCGCGGTCGCGCACCCCGAGGCGGTGGACGCCATCTATGCGCTGAAGCGCCGCCCAACCGACCGTCTGATCCCCATCCTCGTCGACTCGCTGTCCGCGGTGGGCGGAGCCTGGAGCGTTGACGAGCGCGTGCGCCGCCTGGCCGATGCGTTCTGGCCCGGGGCGCTGACGCTGGTGCTCCCCGGCGCCGGGGGTCAGGCGCAGGCGTTCCGGGCGCCGGATCACCCCGTGGCGCTGTCGCTCATCGCGGCGGCCGGTCCCCTGTACGTGACCAGCGCCAACGTCAGCGACGAGCCCGAAACGCTGGAGGCCGATGACGTGCTTATCGCCTTTGCCACCCAGCCGGACGCGCTGGCGGCCGTGGTCGACGGTGGGCGCGTGCTGGGTGGCGTGGCCTCGACCGTGGTCGACCTGGCGCAGGAGCCGGCGCGGGTGCTGCGCGACGGTCCCATCGGCCGCGATCAGCTGGCACGGATCGTGGAGCTGCGCGACTAGACTGACGCGCGATGCGCGTCGCCATCGGCTCCGACCACGCGGGATTCGCCCTCAAGGGCGAGCTATGCACCCTGCTGGACGAGCTGCGCGTCGAGTACCGCGACTTCGGCACTTTCAGCGACGAGCCCGTGGATTACCCCGACTTCATCGCGCCGGTCGCCCGGGCGGTGGCGCGCGGCGACTTCGAGCTCGGCATCGTGCTTGGCGGCAGCGGCACCGGTGAGGCGATCGTGGCCAACAAGGTGCGCGGCATCCGCTGCGTGCAGGCCACAAACCCGGTCGTGGCGCGCCTGGCGCGGGAGCACAACAACGCCAACGTGATCTCCTTCGGCGGCCGTATCGTGGGCACCGAGGTGGCGAAAGCGTGCGTGCGTGAGTTCCTGTCGGCGCAGTTCCAGGGCGGCCGTCACGTGCCACGCCTGGAGAAGATGGCGCGCATCGAGGCCGAGGAAGCGAGCCGCTGACGCCGTGCTCCAGCTGACGGAGCGGGAGCGCGCGCTGCACGCCGGCGAGCTGGGGGCCGGCAATGCCCTGGCCATGCGCCTGGTCGTGCGCGCCGCGGAGGTCCTCGGTGCCGAGCGCCTCATCCCCATCACCCGGGCCCACGTCGACTCCTGCCTGTACCACGGCCCTGCCACGCTCGACTTCGCCGATGCCCTTCTGGCCGGTGGCGCCCAGGTCAGCGTCCCCACCACCCTGAACGTCGGGACCCTGGACCTGCTGCACCCGGAGCTGTGGCGGGGCTCGGCCGAGACCGCGGAGCGCGGCCGCCGGCTGATGGAGGCGTACCGCGCACTGGGCTGCCGCCCGACCTTCACCTGCGCCCCGTACCAGCTCCCCGACGCCCGTCCCACCCTGGGTGAGCAGGTGGCGTGGGCGGAGTCGAACGCCATCGTCTTCTGCAACTCGGTGCTCGGCGCCCGGACGGAGCGCTATGGCGACTTCATCGACATCGCCTGCGCGATCACCGGCCTCGTTCCGGACGCCGGATTGCACAGGGCCGACGCGCGCCGGGCCGTGCTGGTCCTCCGGCTCGCCGCCGACGTTCCCGCGGTCGTGCTCAGCGACGACGCGCTCTACCCGGTCCTGGGCCTGGTGCTCGGCCGCCGGGCCGGCTCGCGCGTGGCGGCGATTGACGGCCTGGCGCCGGTCTCGGAGGACCGGCTCAAGGCGATCGGCGCGGCTGCCGCCTCATCGGGCGCGGTCGCGATGTTTCACGTGGTAGGCACCACGCCCGAAGGGCCGACGCTGGAAGCGGCGTTGGGCGGCGAGGAGGCGGAGGAGACCGTCGAGGTGTCGCTGGCCGAGCTTCGTGCGGCCCGTGACGCGCTGACCTCGGCCGCCGGCGCTGCGCCGGGCGAGCGGATCGGGGCCGTGTCGCTCGGGACGCCGCATGCCTCGGCCGGCGAGCTGGGTGAGATCGCCCGGCTGCTGGAGGGAAACAGGGTGGCTGCGGGCGTCGAGCTGCTGATCTCCACATCGCGCGACACGCTCGCACTCGCGGAGGGTGACGGCACGGCCGAGCGGCTGCGACGCGCCGGCGCTGAGCTGCTGGTCGACACCTGCAGCTACCTGGGGCCGGT
>DASSNI010000192.1:0-2175 GCA_035701385.1 Candidatus Limnocylindria bacterium
GACATCTACTTCGACCGGGCGCAGCGCATCCTGGCCGCCGAGCGGCTGGACCCCGTGGTCAGCATGGAGATCTTCGCGCGCGAGCACGCTGTCCTGTGCGGCGCCGAGGAATCGCTGGCCTACCTGCGCGAGATCCTGGGCAACGGCAAGCGGCTGGATCCGGAGCCCGTGGTGGAGTCGCTGCACGACGGCGACCGCATCGCGCCCAAGGAGGTGGTGATGCGCATCACCGCCCGCTACTCGGCATTCGGCCTGTACGAGACCGCACTGCTCGGCATCCTGTCGCAGGGCACCGGCTGGGCCACTGCCGCGCGGCGCATCGTGGACGTGGCCGCTCCCATCCCGGTCATCGGCTTCGGGGCCCGGCATGTGCATCCGAGCGTGGCCGACCAGATGGACTACGCCAGCGTCGTCGGCGGCTGCATCGGCGTCTCGACCCCGGCCGGCGCGCGCATGGCCGGGCTGTCGCCGACGGGCACCATGGCCCATGCCCTGATCCTGATCTTCGGGGACACGGTCAGGGCGGTGGAGGCCTTCGACCGCCACGTCGAGCCGGAGATCCCGCGCATCGCCCTGGTCGACACCTTCAAGGACGAGGCGGAGGAGTCGCTGCGCGTGGCCGACGCCCTGGGCGAGCGGCTGTGGGGCGTGCGGCTGGACACGCCCAGCGAGCGGGGACGGGTCACCGCTGACCTCGTGAAGGAGGTGCGCGCCCGCCTGGACCATGCCGGGCACGAGCACGTGAGGATCGTCGTTTCCGGCGGCCTCGACGAGGAGCGGATCGGCTACTTCAAGGAGGCGCAGGCGCCCATCGACTCGTTTGCGGTGGGATCGGCCATCAGCGACGCCAGCCCCATCGATTTCACGGGGGACCTCAAGGAGATCGACGGTCGCCCGGTCGCCAAGCGGGGGAGGATCCCCGGCCGGACGGAGAACCCGCGGCTCGAGCGGGTGGACCTGCGCGCCTAGCCTCGGACCTGACCGATGGACCCCGACGATCGCAATTCGGCGTACGAGCTCTTTCAGCGCGGCTCGCGGCTGCTGGCGGACCATCATCCCGCCGCGGCGGCGATCCTGCTGGAGCGGTGCCTGGCCCTGGAGCCCGGCAAGGCGTCGATCCTCGAGGCGCTGGGGCGCGCCTACTTCGACCAGGGCTCGCACGACCGCGCCGCCAACACGTTCCAGGAGATGGTCGATGCCGACCCGCTGGCCGACTATGCCCACTTCGGCCTTGGCCTGTCGCACGTGCGGCTGGGGAACGCGCGCCAGGCCCGCCGGCACCTGGAGATGGCCGTCTTCCTGAAGCCGGACAACGAGGACTACCGCCGCGCCCTGCGCCGCCTGATGGCGGCCTAGCTGCCAGCCGCGGCTGACTCCTCCTCCTCGCGCAGGCGCCGGCGCAGCAGGGCCATCACGGCCGCCTCCTCCGGCTGCAGCCTGTCGAGCGACTCGGTCAGTGCCTCGTCGGCGCGCTTGCGCGCCTCGCGCACCACGTTGCCGTCCAGGTAGGCGTTGATGATGCTGGGGTGCACGTACGACTTGCGCGAGACGGCCGGGGTGTTGCCCAGCTCCTCGGCCACCTGCTCGACGGCGCGCACCACGTTGCGCTTGGCCTGCGCGTCCGAGTCCACGTCCTGGAACTCCTTCAGGGCCCAGGCCGCCAGCACGGTGCCGGCCCACGTCCGGAAGTCCTTGGCCGTGAAGTCGTGCCCGGTGATCTCCTGCAGGTAGGCGTTCACGTCGTCCGAGCCGATGCTGCGCGGCTCGCCGTCCTCGTCCAGGTACTGGAACAGCTCCTGGCCCGGCAGGTCCTGGCAGCGTGCCACGATGCGCGCCAGCCGTGCGTCCGACACCTCCACGTCGTTGACCTTGCCGGCCTTGCCCCGAAAGCGGAAGCGGATGCGGGTCGAGCCGATCTCGGCGTGGCGGTCGCGGAGCGTGGTCAGGCCGAACGAGCGGTTTTCACGCGCGTACTCCTCGTTGCCGACCCTGATGCGCGTCTTCTCCAGCAGCCGCACCACCGCGGCCAAGACCCGCTCACGCGGCAGCCCGGGACGTCGCAGGTCCTTCTCGACCTGCTGGCGGATGGCCGGCAGCGCCTTGCCGAAGGCGATCATGCGGCTGTACTTCAGCTCGTCGCGTTGCGCGTGCCAGCGCGGGTGGTAGCGGTACTGC
>DASSNI010000193.1:0-2266 GCA_035701385.1 Candidatus Limnocylindria bacterium
GGGCTGCTGGCGATCATCGTCGCCACGTTGCTCAACGGGATGCGTGCCACGCCCGGCTGGCTGGTGGCCATGGCGACGGCCGGGATCATCGGCGCCCTCCTCGCCACGCGCAACGCACCGCTGGCAGCGCTGCTCGCGCTGCCCACCCTTGCGCTCGGGCTCGGCGACCGGCTCTCAGGGCGCGAACGCACGCGCCCGGCAAACGTCGCGACCGCCAGGCGCGTGATGGAGCTCGCCGTCGCCGCGGTTGTGGTGATCGGCGCTGCCGTCATCGTGCCGCGTCTGCCGGCGGTCAACGGCGACAACGTCATCCCGCGCACCTTCCCGGTCATCGCGGTGGACCACCTCGAGGCGGTCGCTCCCGATGCTCGCGTGCTCGCCGAGTACCACTGGGGCGGCTACGTCATCTATCGCCTCTACGACGAGGGCGGGCGCGTCTTCGTCGACGGCCGGAACGACATGTACGCGCAGGCCATCCTGGACGACTACGTGACCATCCGGAACGCCGGCGCCGGCTGGCAGTCGCTGCTCGACTACTACCACGTCAACGCCATCCTGCTGCCGCCCGACACAGCGGTCGTCAATGGCCCGGCGCAGCGCGAGGGGTGGTGCGAGATCGAGCGCGACCCGGTCGCCGTGCTGCTGCTGCGCGACTGCGAGGGCGTCAGCTCCTGACCCACACCCCCGCCAGGTCATCGGCGTAGGCCCGGCGCCAGCCGTCACTCCGGTCGAGCCACTGCGCCAACGGCGTGTTCACCTCGAACAGAACGTATTCGATGCCGTCCTCGTCGAACACCTGTTGCGGGTCGCGCTCCAGACGCACCGTCTCCGCGTAGCGGCGGATGGGCGCGTCGCCGTAGATGTCGGAGCGGCCGTCGATGAAGACCGGGTGCTCCGGCCGCATCAGGCCCAGGTAGCCGCCCCACGAATACTGGTTGAACGGCCGGTCCCCCGGATCGTTGGCGTTGATCCACTGCACGGCGGCGACGGGCATGTGGTCGTCGACCATGTCGCGCTGCGCATCGGGGTTGATCCGCGCCCACGTGACGACCAGCCCGATGACCACCACCAGTCCGACCAGCACCGCGTTCAGCCCGCTCAGGTTCCGGCGCGGGGTTCCGAGCCGCCGCAGTATCGGTCCGAAGGTGCGGCTCAGCCGAGTATCGGCCAGCAAAGGCTCGCCATACAGCACGGCCACCGCCGCGGTCAGCGGCGCGACGATCAGGAACCGCGCGGCAGTGAAGGTCATCGCCGTCAGGCCCGCCATCAGCAGCGCATCGGCCAGGCGCACGCGGCGCCAGGCCAGGAACACCGGCAGCACGAACACGAGCGTGAAGACGATGAAGGCCTGACCAATGAAGGTGCCCGGATCCGGCGGCTGCCACTCCGACACGAAGTCGCGGTGAGCAGCGATGCTCGAGGTCTGAATGGGATAGACGTACAGCGCCAGGCCGTTCGGGTTGATGGCGACGAGCGGGATGCAGACCGCGAGCGTGCCGGCCAGCCAGGCGAGCTCGTTCCAGGTGAGCGGTTCCGTGTCCAGGCTCCGGCGCAGAAGACGGTCCGCCGCCTCGCCGACGAGCAGTGCGCCACCGAGCAGGAACAGGATCGGCCAGCCCGCATGCAGGTTGACCCAGAGCAGCGTGATGACCGGTAGACCGATGAGCCAGCGGCGCCGCCGCGTCGCCAGGTAGCCCCACAGCACCAGGAGCGTGGCGCCGGCCATGGTGAGGTCGATCGCCTGCACCCGGGTGCCCAGCGTTGCGCCGGCCACCACCAGGCCCGCCGCCAGCCAGACGATGCGGCCCAGCCAGCCCGCGTCGGGCCGTCGCAGGCGGACAGCCCACCACAGGAAGGCGAGGGCCAGGACCACCAGCAGCGCCCAGATGAACGAGGCCAGGGTTGGTCCAAACTCGCCGATGCGCCAGGCGGCAGCCAGGATGACGTTGCTCAACCAGTCCTGGCTGGTCCATGCCATCCCGGAGCCGACGATGCTCCAGGTGTCCTGGTTCGGCACGCGCCCGCTGGCGAGCACCTCGAGGCCGGCGCGGATGTGCCAGTAGACGTCGCCGTCGATCAACGGGATGGCCGGGCGCGGCAGCGCCAGCAGCGCGAAGAAGGCGGCCACCGCGATCGCGCTGGCCGGGATCCCGCTGCGCTCGGGTGCCGGCGGCGTGATGACGGCGGCCGTCATGCCGGCTGCTTCCGCTCGACCAGCTCGCCGCGGCGTGCGAAGGCGATCAGCGCCACCAGAACCGACAGCCCC
>DASSNI010000194.1:0-2166 GCA_035701385.1 Candidatus Limnocylindria bacterium
GAGATCGCGCTGACGAACCACCTGCCGCGACTCGCCATCTACCGTCAGGATGATTCGGTCGTGCGCGAGTAATGCCACCTCGCTCTGGGGCAGGATCGCGGTTGGCCCACTCCCGAGAGTTCCAGCTACGTAGGCATCACCGTCGAATGCCACCCATGGCTTGTCGCGCAGCTCGCCAGGGAGGTCCGCCAACGACTCAGGCGGCGCTTCATTCGAGGGCAGTGGCGACGCCGATGGCGTTCTATCCACTGGTGGACTGGCACTGACGTCTGCCAGCGCCGAGGGCAACGGGGTCGCACTCGGACTGGCACGATTTCCAATGCGACGGCTGCGAGCACGCCACCTGCACCGACAGCAACAAGGACAACCGCGACGAGCGCGGCACCACGCTGAACTGGGACGGGCTCGGACATCCCATGTGCTCCAAAGTCCAACTTGAAAGCTACCGCCCGCTCGCTCGCCAGCCAAGCGCGAGAGGGCGGCTTACCGTAGCCCGCATTTAGGATCACCGGACCGCGATCCGCCGCGGTCCGCATATGGCGGACTAAGGCGACCTCTCGGCCACCGGCCCGTGACGGTAGCGGCCTACGGCCATCGGTTGAAAACAGACGGCCGCCCGTCGGGCGGCCGCATCGGCTCAGAGTCGCGCTGGCGACCTCAGATCGTGTCCTCGATCTCGAGATCCTCCTCGTCCGCCTCTTCGGTGAGCTTGAGCCACACGAAGAGCCCGGCAAGGATGGTGAGCGGGATGACGACGAGCGCCGCCAGCAGGGCGCCGACGCCGATGAACAGGACCTTCAACGCCTTCATTGCGAGGCCTCCCCTGATGGAGCTTGCACAGCGGCGGCTGGGGTCTCTGGTGCGGCCCCGCGCTGCTGTGGTGCGGCCTCGATCATAGCCAGAATCTCTTCCTTCGTGAATTCGGCCAGCTGATGGCCAATCGCTCCACCCGCCGACGCGTGCAGGGCGCGCAGCACGAAGGAGCCTTCCTGCTCGAAGAAGAAGAGGTCGCGCGCCTTCTCGCGGTCGACCCACGCGCCGATGACGCGCAGCGCCTGCTCGAAGTAGTTCGTCAGCCCGGCCTCTGGCGTGGATGGCGTTTCCGCGGTGCGGTGCGCGGCCGCCTCGTCCATCAGCTGGGCGACCTGCTCGTCGACGAGCTCGTAGGTGCGCTTGGCCAGCGCCCCGAACGAGTCGGAGTCGTGGCCGCCGGCCGGCAGGCCGAGCCCCTGCAGGATGAACCCGTCCTCGAGCTCGAGGAAGAGGAGCTCCTTCAGCTGCTCGCGGTCGGCAAAGGCGCCGATGGCGCGCAGGACCTCCTCCCAGTCCTGGCGCGGCGTCCCGTCGTAGATGCGCATGGCTGGCGGTGAGCATACCGCCCGCGTAAAGCCCTCAGGCCCGCGCGCGCTCCGCCAGCGCGACGGCGATGCGGCCGGCCATGGCGGCGTTGGCCACGATGAGGCCGATGTTGGCGCGCAGCGCGCGCCCCTCCGACGCGGCGGCCACGTGGGCGAGCACGAAGGGCGTGACCGCTGCACCGCGGATGCGCTGCTCCCGCGCCCGCTGGGTGCCCTCCTCGATCCACCCTTCCACCTCCCCGGCCTCGAGCGCCACCTCGGGCGGCGGCGGCTGGACGAGGAGCAGCCCGCCGGCCCCGGGCAGCGCCTGGTGGGCCGCCACCACCGCCGCCGCCTCGGCGGGATCGTGGACGCTGTGGTTCAGCCGCAGCCCGGCGGACGCCGCGTAGAAGGCAGGCATCACCTCCACTCCCAGCCCGACGATCGGGATCCGGCGCGTCTCCAGCAGCTCGAACGTGGCGGGCAGGTCCAGGATCGACTTCGCCCCGGAGCAGACCACCGCCACCGGCGTGGCCGCCAGCTCGTCGATGTCGGAGGAGACGTCATGGCTCTCGGCCGCATCGCGATGGACCCCGCCGATGCCGCCGGTGGCCAGCAGGCGGATGCCAGCCAGGTGCGCCAGCCGCATGGCGGCGGACACGGTGGTGGATGCGATCTGCGCGCTGGCCAGGTAGGGGCCCAGGTCCCGCGAGCCAGCCTTGGCCACCGGTCGGCTGCCGTCGGCAAGGCGCTCCAGCAGGTCGCGGTCAGCGCCGATCACCAGCTCGCCGTCGGCCACGGCGGTGGTGGCGGGCACGGCACCAGCCCC
>DASSNI010000195.1:0-2389 GCA_035701385.1 Candidatus Limnocylindria bacterium
CGGCCATCACCTCCTGCACGAACACCAGCAACCCGACCGTCATGGTGGCCGCCGGCCTGCTGGCGCGGAATGCGGTGGCGCGCGGCCTCCGCACGCCGCCCTGGGTCAAGACCTCGCTGGCCCCCGGGTCGCGCGCCGTGACCGACTACCTGCAGGGCGCCCAGCTGATGGATCCGCTGCGGGCACTGGGCTTCGACCTGGTGGGCTACGGCTGCACGACCTGCATCGGCAACTCCGGGCCGCTGGCGGAGGAGATCGCGCAGGCCATCGACGCCAACGGGCTGGTGGGCGTGGCGGTGCTGTCCGGCAACCGGAACTTCGAGGGCCGCATCCACCCGCAGGCGCGTGCCAGCTACCTGGCGTCTCCGCCGCTGGTGGTGGCCTTCGCCCTGGCCGGCCGGATCGACCTTGACCTGTCCTCGGAGCCGATCGGCGCCGATGCGGACGGGCGGCCCGTCATGCTGGCCGACATCTGGCCCTCCCCAGCGGAGGTCGCTGCGGTGGTCGCCGAGCAGGTGCGTTCGGAGGTCTTCACCCGCAACTACGCCTCCGTCTTCGACGGCGACGAGCGCTGGCGCGACCTGCCCGTGCCGGCGGGGAATCGGTACGCCTGGGATCCCGACAGCACGTACGTCGCGCTGCCGCCCTTCTTCGCGGGGTTGGCTGCCGAGCCGCAGCCTATGGGCGACATCGAGGATGCGCGTGTGCTGGTCATGCTGGGCGACAGCGTGACCACGGACCACATCTCGCCCGCCGGCTCGATCGCCCGCACCTCGCCGGCCGGGGAGTGGCTCATCAGCCACGGCGTCGAGCCACGCGAGTTCAACAGCTACGGCAGCCGCCGTGGCCATCACGAGGTGATGCTGCGCGGCACCTTCGCGAACATCCGGCTTCGGAACCTGCTGACCCCGGACGCGGAGGGCAACGTCACCGAGCATCTGCCCAGCGGGGAGCGGATGAGCATCTTCGACGCGTCTGACCGCTACCGCGCCGATGGCACGCCGCTGATCGTGCTGGCCGGCAAGGAATACGGGTCCGGCAGCAGCCGCGACTGGGCCGCCAAGGGGCCGTTCCTGCAGGGCGTGCGGGCGGTGATCGCCGAGTCGTACGAGCGCATCCATCGATCGAACCTGGTCGGCATGGGCATCCTGCCGCTGCAGTACACCCCCGGAGAGAACGCCGCCAGCCTCGGCCTCACCGGACGCGAGACCTTCGCGATTCGCGGCATCTCCGCGGGCCTGCGTCCGCACCAGGAGGTCAGCGTGAACGCCACGGATGCCGGCGGCGGCGTCCGCACCTTCCGCGCCATCGCCCGCCTGGACGGCGAGATCGACGTCACGTACCTGCGCAACGGCGGCGTGCTGCAGACGGTGCTGCGCCGACTGGCCACGGCCTAGGGATTGATCCACTGGGTGCCGTCACGGCTCCCAGTGGAAGACCTCCTCCAGGCGCTTGCCGAAGACATCGGCGATCCGGAACGCCGCCTCGAGCGAGGGCGAGTACTTACCGGACTCGATGGCGGCGATGGTCTGGCGCGTGACGCCGATGCGCTCGCCAAGCTCTGCCTGCGACATCTCGCCAGCCAGGAACCGGAGCGTCCGGATCTGGTTCGTCAGGCGGCCACCCGTCATGCAATCCCTCGCCGATAGCTCCACACCACGACGCCGTAGTGCACGATCTCGGCAAGGACCACCGCGCCGACGGCCGAGTTCACGATGCGCCAACCGGACTCCGTGAACGGAAGGAAGCAGCCGACTGCCACGGCGCCGGCAATGAGCACGTAGTACGCCACGCCGAGCGCCCGCCGCTCGATGGCCTTGTCGCGCTCGTCAGCCGGAGCGCGGGACTCTCGTCGGTTGCTGACCCAGAGCCACAGGTGGCCGATGCCGAGGACCACCGCCTGCGAGATGAGCGCGGCTGCCAGCCGCGACAGCCTGGGCATGTCCGGCAGGACGTCCGTGGGCAGGTCGACGGCGGTATAGGCGTAGTACGGAATGAATCCGATGGCCATGGCGACCAGCGACAGCCAGGCCACCTTTTCGCGGTGGGGCATGGGCACATCCTCGTGCGTGTTAATAATCATGCACACAATGTAAGTCTTGCATAACACACTGTCAATATGTGTCAACATCATGAGCAGCGCCGGAAGCATGGTCAGGTTCTTGCTTGAGCGTCCGGCGACGGAGCACTTGCACAGGGCGAGGAGGACACGGGTGGCTAAGCAGCAGGGCATCCTGAAGACGGTCGGCAAGCAGGCGGGCAAGGTCGCCGGAAGCGTCGTCGACGTGGCTGGAGAGGCGGTCGGCGCCGTGGCGGGCGCCGCCGGCTCGGTGGTCGAGAAGGGGCGCGGCATCGTGCCGGCCCGAAAGCCGAAGCCGGCGCGCAAGCG
>DASSNI010000196.1:0-2544 GCA_035701385.1 Candidatus Limnocylindria bacterium
CCGCTGCTGCTGGCCGTGGTCCTGGGCCTCGCGCTTCTCGCGCCGCTCTGGTGGTGGTGGCGACGGCGCGGACATCCCGTGGCCCCGGCGCCGCCGCCGGCCGTGCCCGATGTGCCCGCGGAGCAATGGGCCGATGTGGGCGAGACGCGCTCCGTACTGGCTGCGTCATCCGCTGCGCTGCGCCGTGCGGTGGCTGCCGGGGTGCCCGAGGCGCATGAAGGCCTCGATACCGCCACCTGCATGAATGTCCTGGGCAGCTCGGCGCCGCACTGGCCGCTGGCCGAGATCGCCCGGCTGCTGGGCGCCCTCGATGCCGCGCGCTTCGCCCCGGGGGAGCCGGACGAAGTGCTGCAGCTCCATCGCGAGGCACTGGCCCTGGCGGACCGGCTGACGGGGGCCGTGCCATGACGTTCGTGCGGCCGTTCATTCTGCTGCTGCTGCTCGCCATTCCCTGGTGGCTCTGGCGCCGCCGCCGCGGAGAGCCGGTGCCGTACAGCGACGTCAGCCTGCCGGCGGAGGTGGCCGCGGCGCCGTGGTGGTCGCGCCTGCCGGTCGTGCTGCGGTGCGTGGCCCTGGCGGCATTCATCCTCGGCGCCGCCGGCCCGCGTTTCGGCGGCGATGCGGTGGAGGTCAGGCAGCAGGGCATCTCGATCGTCATTGCCGTGGACATCTCGAGCAGCATGCTGGCCGAGGACTTCTCGCCCAGCAACCGCCTGGAGGTGGCCAAGCGGCAGGCGGTGTCGTTCGTGCAGGCCCGGAAGGCCGACCGGATCGGGCTGGTGGCCTTCGCCGGCGAAGCCCTCACCCAGGTGCCGCTGTCCCTCGACTATCCGGTCGTCGAGCAGGCGATCATGGATCTCAAGATCGGCTCCCTGGAGGACGGCACGGCCATCGGCAGCGGCCTTGCGGTCGCGGTGAACCGGCTGCGGCGGAGCCCGGACAAGTCGCGTGTCGTCCTCCTGCTGACCGACGGCGAGAACAACAAGGGGCTCATTGATCCGCGGACGGCGGCGGCGACCGCGGCGGCCTACGGGATCAAGGTGTACACCATCGGTGTCGGGACAATCGGCGAGGCGCCCATTCCCACCGGCCGCGGCGTGGGGGGGCTCCGCTACGAGATGCTCCCGGTTCGCATTGACGAGCCGCTGTTGCGCGACATCGCCCAGAGCACCGGCGGGCGCTACTTCCGCGCCACCGACAGCGAGGCGCTGAGCCGGATCTTCCAGCAGATCGACCAGCTGGAGAAATCGCCCATCCAGATCACGCGCTACCAGCGGTTCGACGAAGCCACCCGCCCGCTGATCCTTGCCGGCCTGGGCGCGCTCCTGCTGGAACTGCTGCTCGGCACCACGATCCTGGTACGCCTGCCGTGATCTTCGAGTCGGTGGTGCTCCTCATCCTGGCGCCGATCGTCGCGGTGGTGGCGGCGATCTGGCTCTTCCTGGCACAGCGGAAGCGCGAACGCCTGGCGCGCGCGTGGTCACCGGGGCTGGCGGTGCTGACCCGCCGCCTCGGGCGCTGGACCATGCCGCTGCTGGCGCTGGCGGTGCTCCTCGCGCTGGTGGCCCTGGCCGGCCCAAGGGGCGGCAAGGCCCGCGTGACGACGGAGACCCATTCGCTGAGCCTGGTGCTCGCGATGGATATCAGCCGCTCGATGCTGGCCGAGGATCAGGCACCGAACCGGCTGGAACGGGCGCTGCGCGAGGCGCGCCGCCTGGTGCAGGACAGCCGGGATGACCGGCTCGGCCTCATCGCGTTCGCCGGCCGGAGCTACATCCTGACCCCGCTCACCGTGGATGGCGGTGCGGTGCGGATGTACCTCGACGCGCTGGATCCCGATCTCGCGAGCGAGGGCGGCACCAGCCTGGCCGCGGTGCTGCGGCAGGGCGGACAGCTGCTGCTCGCCTCGGGCGAAGTGGGCGACCGGGTGCTGGTCGTGTTCACCGATGGCGAGACGCATGACAGCGTGCCCGATGCCGTGAGCGCCGCGGCGGAGCTCAAGGCCAGCGACATCCGGGTCATTTTCGTCGCGGAGGGTGGCACCACCCCGGTCCGCATCCCGATCCGCGACTCGACCGGCGCGCTGATCGAATACAAGCTGGACGACGAGGGCAACGTGGTGCGGACCAGCCGGGACGACGCCGTCCTGCAGCGCCTCGCGGACGCGAGTGACGGCACCATCGTGCCGGCCGATGCGCCCGACCAGGCCGGTGCGATCCGTGACCTGCTGAGCAACTTCAAGCGCAGCCCGACCACCGCCACGCGCGCCAGTGACCTGCTGCCCCGCGCCTGGATTCCCCTGCTGGCGGCGGCGCTCGTGCTCCTGCTGCAGACCCTGACCCGGCGGGGTGCCTCACTGCTCATGCTGGGAGCGCTCCTGCTGCTGCCATCCCGGCTCGCGGCGCAGCGGCCCTCCGCCGGCGCTCGCGCCATGGCCGAGGGACAGACCGCCGAGGCCGCCTCGCGCTACCTCGACGAGGCGTCCGGCACCATCGCGCGGGATACCGCGTTTTACAATGCGGGGACGGCGGCGCTCGATGCCGG
>DASSNI010000197.1:0-4387 GCA_035701385.1 Candidatus Limnocylindria bacterium
CGCTACCAGCAGCGCGGCCTGGCGCCGTCCGTGGTGGACGGCCCGAAGACCGTGGACGCGCACGTTGCCGACGCGGTGGCCGTGCTGGACGCCTTGGGCTGGGGGCGGGCGTGGATCGTCGGCCACTCGTGGGGCGGGCACCTTGCCATGCACCTGGCAGTGGCGCATCCCGAACGGGTGCTGGGCCTGGTGGTGCTCGACGCGCTGGGCGCGGTGGACGACGGCGGAACCGCCGCGCTGGGACCGAACCTGACCGCCACCCTGTCCGACGAGGACCGGGCCAGGGTGGAGGAGCTCGACGCACGGGACGACCGTGGCGAGGCGACCGAGGCCGAGAGGTTGGAGATGATGCGGCTGCTGTGGCCGTACTACTTCGGCGATCCGGCGGCCGCGACCCCAATGCCGGCGTTCCGCTTCCTCTCCTCCGGTAGCGAGACCTGGCAGTCGATCCGCGACCACTTCGCGCGGCGCACACTGGAGCGCGGCCTGCCGTCCCTGGACGTGCCGGTGCTCATCACGCACGGCGAGCAAAGCCCGATTCCCCTGGTGGAGGCGGAGCGCACGGCCGTTCTCATGCCGGGGGCGCGCCTGGTCGTGCACCCCCGGCGCGGGCATTGGCCGTGGCTGGAGGAGCCGGGATTCGTGCGCCGCGTGGTCGCCGAAATGCTGTCGTCGCAGCCGTAGCGCGCCACCGGCCAGGCCCTAGGGGTCTGGTGTCGCGGGGCGCGGCGTGGTAAGACTGACGGCCCTGCAGGGGAGGTGACGCGTGCGAGACAGCACCCGGATGGGTCCCATGGGCTCCATGGGCCCCAGCGGCCGGCCCACGTACGGCGGCTCCCCGTTCCCGCCCATCGCCGAGCTGGGGTTCCTCTCCGACTGCGAGACCACGGCACTGGTGGCGCCGTCGGGCAGCGTCGAGTGGCTGTGCCTGCCGCGCGTCGACTCACCCAGCGTGTTCGGCGCGCTGCTCGACCGGGACGCCGGCAGCTTCCGGGTAGGCCCGGCGGACGTGCAGGTCCCGGCTTCGCGTCGCTACCTGCCCGGCACCAACATCCTGGAGACCAGCTGGGGCACGCCGACGGGCTGGATCATCGTGCGCGACGCGCTGCTCATCGGCCCCTGGCATGCCGAGAAGGAGCGCTCACGCTCGCAGCGGCGCGCCCCAACCGACTACGACGCCGAGCACATCCTGCTGCGCACCGTGCGCTGCGTGAACGGCGAGGTGCAGCTGATCGTGGACTGCGAGCCGCGATTCGATTACGGCCGCCAGTTCGGCAGCTGGCGCTACACCGAGTCGGGCTACCACCAGGGCGTGTGCAGCTGTACCGGCACCGAGCTGGAGGTGACCCTGACCAGCGACCTGAACCTCGGCTTCGAGGGCCCGCGCGCCATTGGACGCACCCTGATCAAGGAGGGCCAGACCCGCTTCGTGGCGCTGTCCTGGGGCCGCCCGGATCCACCGCGCACCTATGACGACGCGTACGGGCGTCTGGTCTGGACCGCGCACCACTGGCAGCACTGGTTGGCCCGCGGCCATTTCCCGGACCACCCGTGGCGCACCTACCTGGAGCGCTCGGCCCTGACCCTCAAGGGCCTGACCTATGCGCCGACCGGCGCCGTGGTCGCGGCAGCCACCACCTCGCTGCCGGAAACGCCTGGCGGCGAGCGGAACTGGGACTACCGCTACACCTGGATCCGGGACTCGACCTTCGCCCTATGGGGCCTCTACACCCTTGGCTTCGACTGGGAGGCGAACGACTTCCTGTACTTCATCGCCGAGGTGGCCGGCAAGGACGACCTGCAGGTGATGTACGGGGTGGGCGGTGAGCGCGATCTCAGCGAGTCCACGCTCGACCACCTCTCCGGCTACGAGGGCGCGAGGCCGGTTCGGATCGGCAACGACGCCTTCCGCCAGAGCCAGCATGACGTGTGGGGTGCGATGCTCGACTCGGTGTACCTGCACACCCGCTCGCGGGATCGGCTGGACGAGTCGATCTGGCCGATCCTGACACGGCAGGTCGAGAAGGCCATCGAGAACTGGCGCAAGCCGGATCGCGGGCTGTGGGAGGTGCGCGGCGACCCGAAGCACTTCACCTCGTCCAAGGTGATGTGCTGGGTGGCCTGCGACCGCGGGGCGCGGCTGGCGCGCCTGCGCCAGGACGACGAGCGCGCGCGGCGCTGGCAGGCTGCCGCCGACGAGATCCATGCCGACGTGCTGGCCCACGGGCTCGACAGCCGCGGTGTGTTCGTCCAGCACTACGACACCGATGCGCTCGACGCCTCGCTGCTGCTGCTGCCGCTGGTGCGCTTCCTGCCGCCGGATGACGAGCGTATCCGGCGCACGGTGAAGGCCATTGCCGAGGAGCTGACGGTCGATGACCTCGTGCTGCGCTACCGGACGGACGAGACCGATGACGGCCTGTCCGGCAAGGAGGGCACCTTCGCCATCTGCACCTTCTGGCTGGTGTCGGCCCTGGTCGAGATCGGCGAGCTGGAGCAGGCACGGCGGCTGTGCGAGCGGATGCTGGGCTTCGCCAGCCCGCTGGAGCTGTTCGGCGAGGAGATCGACCCGCGCAGCGGCCGGCACCTCGGCAACTTCCCGCAGGCCTTCACCCACCTGGCGCTCATCAACGCGGTGATGCACATCATCCACGCCGAGCAGGATGAGGCGACCGCCGCCCCGCTGGCGCCGCGCACCGAGGACGAGAACGGCCGGCTTCATGAGCCTGCCGCCGTCGAGGTCGAGCCGCCGCTGGCAACCCCGCGGCCCTGGCTCGGCGGCAACGGCAACGGGAGCGGGACGCCGCCAAGCGCCGGTTGATCTCCACCTTGGGGAAAGCCCGTGGATAACTCGGCGGCCGCGGCCGAAACTCGGGGATAAGGGGGATTGCCGGCGCCGCGAGGCGCCGCCTACCATGTGGTCGTCCCGAAGGGGCGGCCAACGGCACCAGAGATTGCATCAACGGTCCGGGGGCGGTTCCTTCGGGACATTTCGCCGTGTCCCGCACAAAGGGGGGTGGATCACGCAGCACCAGGTGGTGATCGCCGGCGGCGGCCCGACAGGGCTGATGCTCGCCGCCGAGCTGAAGCTGGCCGGCGTCGAGGCAGTGGTGGTGGAGCGGCGCGCCAGCCAGGAGCTGGAGGGCACGCGGGCCGGCGGCCTGCATGCGCGAACCATCGAGGTCCTGGACCAGCGAGGCGTGGCGGATCGCTTCCTGTCGGCCGGGCAGACGCACCCGCGCATCGGCTTCGCGCAGATGTCGCTGGACATCGGCGACTTCCCGACCCGCCACAACTACCTGCTGGCGCTGTGGCAGAACGAGTTCGAACGGATCCTCGCCGGGTGGGTGGCTGAGCTGGGTGTCCGGATCCTGCACGCGTCCGAGGTCACCGGCTTTGCGCAGGACGACTCGGGCGTGGACGTCGAGCTCGCCGACGGCACGTCACTGCGCGCCGGCTACCTGGTCGGCTGCGACGGGGGCCGCAGCGCGGTGCGCAGGGCGGCGGGAATCGACTTTCCCGGCCTTGCCGCCTCGAGCAGCTTCCTGATCGCGCAGGTGCACATGACCGAGCAGCCGCCCATAGGCCTCCGCCGCGGCGGAGGCGGTATCGGGCCCGTGGACCGCGAGCGCGGCGGCAACCCCTACGGCGTGGTGATCCGCGAACGGGAGGTGGAGCACGCGGGCGACCCGACCCTGGACGACCTCCGCGAGGTGCTCATGGCGGCCGACGGCACCGACTACGGCGTCCACAGCCCGATCTGGCTTTCGCGCTTCACCGACGCCGCGCGCCAGGCGGCGGCCTACCGCGCCGGGCGCGTGCTGCTGGCTGGCGACGCGGCCCACATCCACTTCCCCTCGGGCGGGCAGGGCCTGAACCTCGGCGTGCAGGACGCGGTGAACCTTGGCTGGAAGCTGGGCCTGGTCGTTCGTGGCCGCGCTCCGGAGAGCCTGCTGGACACGTACGGCGCCGAGCGTCACCCCGTCGGGGCTCGGGTCGTGGAGAACACATCGGCGCAGGTCGCCCTGGGCGAGCCCGATGACCGTCACGCGGCGTTGCGCGAGCTCATAGCCGAGT
Organism: Candidatus Limnocylindria bacterium; assembly: GCA_035701385.1. Classification (GTDB taxonomy): domain Bacteria; phylum Chloroflexota; class Limnocylindria; order QHBO01; family QHBO01; genus DASSCW01. The sequence continues at coordinate 4,078 of DASSNI010000197.1, forward strand.
GGCTGCGCATGGATGGGCCGCGGCGCCAGGTGGTGGGCATGATCTCCGGGCTGGACGTGCACTACGAGCTGGGCGACGGCCACCCGCTCCTCGGCCGGCGGATGCCGGACCTGGACCTCGTGACGGCGGACGGCACCGGGCGTGTCTTCGACCACCTGCACCAGGCGCGCGGCCTGCTGCTCACCCTCGGCGGGCACGCGGACGCGAACGTCGAGCCGTGGGCGGATCGGGTGCGCCACGTCGGCGCCACCACGGATGGCCCTTGGGAGCTGCCGGTCATCGGTGCGGTGGATCCTCCACCGGCGGTGCT
>DASSNI010000198.1:0-3595 GCA_035701385.1 Candidatus Limnocylindria bacterium
ACCCGCTACGCCGATCCGAACGAGGAGCTGCGCATCCCGCTGCTCGAGATCAGCGACGAGCAGGAGCGGCGGCACCTCGACCGCCTGGCGCGCACCCGCGCCGAGCGCGACGCGGACGCCCACGCCCGTGCCATGACCCGCCTGCGCGAGGAGGCGTCGCGCGGCGACGTCAACCTGATGCCGGCGATCATGGAGGCGGTGGGCGCCTACGCCACCATCGGCGAGATGTGCAACGCCCTCCGCGCCGTCTACGGCGAGTATCGGGAGCCGCTCTCCGTCTAGCCGCCGTAGGCCAGGTAGAGCACCACTCCAAGGACCAGCGAGAGGCCGATCGCGCCGACGATCAGTCGCGCGGAACGAGTCACGTCCGAGATTCTCCACCCGCCGTCCAGCGGGTGAGCGGCACGGAATCCGGAGGGCCGATGCCACCCTGGACCTCGCAGGGCACGCGCCCGTGCCGCTCACCTACCGGCCGATGCTGCCACGCAGGTCATTACCGGCCCCTTATCAGCCGCTTACGGCTCGATGGCATGGTGGGTGAAACCTTCCGGCCGGTTGCTGCCTCGACAAAGGTGAGCGGAGCGTCCGCCAACCCGCCCTTCGATCGAGGTGCATCGCAAACGTCATGAAGCTGAGTGGGCGGTTGCTGGCCGTCCTTCTTCCCGTAGTCGTGGTCGGAATCCTGGCTGCGACCGACCAGATCCTGCCCGCCACATCCGAGTACCAGGCCCAGATCCGGATCTGGCTGGCTGCCAGGGCCACGGGCATGGTCGCACTCGTCCTTCTTACCGTGCTGGTTATCCTGGGTGCCCTGCTCAGCCACCCGTCGCAGCCGCAGTGGAAGAGCGCGAAGGCGATCTTCCCGTGGCACGAATCGATGTGGGTCTTCGTGGTGGCGTTCATTGCCGTCCACGTCGTCTCGCTGGTGGTAGATGACTACGCCGGCGTCGGGATGGCGGGGGCACTGGTGCCGGGGATGTCCGAGTACCGATCGGCGCCGGTCGCGCTGGGCGTCATCAGCGTCTATGCCCTTGCGGTCACCGTCATCACCGCGCGCTACACGAAGCTGTTGCCAAAGGGCCTGTGGCTGAAGCTCCATCGGCTCTCGGCAGCGGTGCTGGCGCTGGCCTGGTTCCACGGCGTGCTGGCCGGCACTGATACCGCCGCCCTGCGGCCCGTGTACTGGATCAGCGCGTTCTCCGTCGTCGGTGCGGTGGCGTACCGGTACTGGGTGGTCCGTGCCACCGCCCGCCGTCACCAGCCGGCCACTCTGCCCTCCGGCGAAGTCGCGCCCGTCCCCGTTTCGAACGACTGAGGAGTCCATCTCATGGCAGCCACGCAGGCGCCCACCCATCTCCGCCGAGCGACGGTCACGCTCGGCGTCATCGCGCTGCTGTTCGCCGGCGCGCTGGCCATCCGCTCCGCCGCAGGGTGGACCGGGCAATCGCAGCCACTGGCCGAGCAACCGCCCGACACGGCGAGCCTCGTAGCCCAGCTGCTGGATGAGCAGGCGCGAGCTCAGCTGCTCGCCGACCAGCTCGAGCAGGCAGCGGTACGAACGCAGGAGCTGGAGAGCGCGCTGGCCACCGCCACGAAGCAAGCCGCCGATGACGCGCGATCGGCGACCCACCTGGCGGATCGCCTCGACGCCGCTCGGGCCAAGCTGCTCGACCTGCGCGCGCAGCTGGCGCAGGCGGCCGGGGAAAGCCTCACGGTGCCTGTGGCTGCCGTCGGCGCTGCGCCGGGTGACGACCCCGACGACGACGATGACGACGACCACGAGGACGATGACTGATGAGAGCGTTGGGCTCTGTGGCGCGGGTCGCAGCCCAGGCTGGCGCCAGCATCATCCTGTATGCCGGTGCGCTGGTCCTGGCCACCGTACTGCAATCGAACCATGACGCCGCGGTCACAGCCGATCTTCGTCCGCTGCAGCTGTCGGTGGAGCAGCTGCGCCGGCAGCGCGCGCTGACCTCGCTGGAGCTCCAGCGCGCGGTTGCCGCGCTGACGCGCGCGACCGATGGCTACGGGCGCGTGGATGACTCTGCTGGCTCGCTGGACGTGGCGCTGGAACAGCTCGCGGCGAACGTCGAAAAGGCCACCGGATTGGCGGCGCGACTGCCGGACAACGTGCCCATGCCGGCGGCGCCCTCGACTGTCTCCATCCCGGCGCCTGCGCCGGCCACGCATGCAACCGGCGGCGCTTCGGGCCGGTGATGAGGCAACGATCAGCAGCAGGGACAGCGCCGCGGGCCGAGCACGCGGAATCGGTTCGGTCCTTCAGCGGCCGCGCCATGGGCTCGAGCCTGACCTTCAAGGTCGCCGGCGCGCAACCCGCGGCTGCCGCCACTGCCTGGGCACGGGTGGCTGCCGAAATGGGCGCAGCCGATGTCGCTCTTTCCCGCTTTCGAGCGGACAGCCCGCTCAGCCAGCTGAACGCCGTTGCCGGTACCGGGCAGTGGCGGTTCGCCGAACCGCGGCTGCGTCGCCTGCTCGCGCTCGCCCATCGCGCGCAGCGCGCGACACGCGGGCTGTTCGACGCGCGAACGCTCGAGGTGCTCGAGGAGCTGGGCGAGCGAGCCGGCGTGTCGTTCGCCCGCGCTGCTTCGCCACCGGCATTCGGAGAAGGTGGTTGGCTGCGCCGCGACGGGCGTTCGCGGGTGGCCGTGAGCAGCCCAATCGACTCCGGAGGCCTTGGAAAGGGCCTTGGACTGCGCTGGGCACTGGCAGCGGCCCGGCGCGCTGCGCCCAACGCGGCCGGCCTGCTCATCGAGGCGGGCGGCGACATCGTGGCCCACGGCGCACTGGCTTCCGGCGCGCCATGGCATATCGGCATCGAGGATCCGGCCGATCCGGCGCAGCTGCTGGCCGTGGTCGCGCTATCGTCCGGCGCGCTGGCGACATCGTCGACTTCGCTGCGGGCCTGGACGACGAGATCCGGCATGGCGGCGCATCACCTGATCGACCCGCGAACCTGGCTGCCGGCCGAATCCGGGCTGCTGGCCGTCAGCGTCGCGCACAGCGACCCGGCCTGGGCCGAGATCTGGTCGAAGGCACTCTTCGTGGGCGGCGCCGGCACCATCGGCCATGAAGCCAGATCCCGGGGACTGGCGGTGTGGTGGGTGGAGGCCGATGGGCGCCTGCACCGGACTCCGGCAGCCGCGACTTCGACGACCTGGCAGGCCTGAGCAGCGGGCACGAAACCCCGGCCCGACGGCTATCCTCGGGGCGCATGAAGGTTCACCTCGTCGACGCCACCTTCGAGCTGTTCCGCGCCTACTACTCCCCCGGCCGCTCGCTGGCGCGTGGTCCCGACGGCCGGCCGGTGAACGCCGTGCGCGGGATCATCGACTCGATGCTCAGCCTGCTGCGCGAGCCGGACGTCACCCACATCGCCGCCGCCACCGACTACGTCATCGAGAGCTGGCGCAACGACCTGTACCCCGGCTACAAGAGCAGCGCCGGCATGGATCCGGACCTGCTGGCCCAGTTCCGCGACGCGGAACGCGCGCTGCGCGCCCTGGGCATCACCACCTGGCCGATGGTGGAGGACGAGGCCGATGACGGGCTGGCCACCGGGACCGCGCGCTACATC
>DASSNI010000199.1:0-4529 GCA_035701385.1 Candidatus Limnocylindria bacterium
TCTCTGGGTGCTGGGCTTCACGCGCCTGCTGGAGGGCGGCGCGGCGGCGGCCTCGATTCCCTCGATCCTGGGCTACATCGCGCTCTCGACGTCCGGCGACCAGGCGCTCCGCGGACGGGCAGTGGCTCGCTTCGAGGGGGCCACGCTGGCGGGCATCGGCTTCGGCATCGTGGCCGCCGGTCCGCTGTTCGATGCCATCGGCCGCGGCGGCTTCCTGGTGAACGGCCTGATCTACCTGCTGTCGTTTGCGGTGTATCGCTGGGGCGTGGCCGAGCTCCATCACGAGCCGAGCGAGGAGGAGGTCGCGAGCGGCACGCACCACGTGCGGCCCACTGGCCTTGACCTTGCCCGCTACCGCCGCATCCTGTCCTCGTCCGGCGTCTGGCTGCTGGCGCCGACCTGGATCGCGCTGAACGCGGTCATCGGCTCGTGGACGACCCAGTCGGTGTTCCAGCTGGTCCGCACCCCACCTCCGCAGTTCAGTGACCAGGTGCTGATGCAGGGCTTCAGCCCGACGAGCGTCAGCCTGGGCTTCGGGGTGATCGGCCTCATCTTCACCGCCGGCCTCATCTACTGGGGCAACCGTTTCAAGGACCGGCGGCGCACGACGATCATCGCCATCGGCGTCGCCGGCGCGCTGGTCATGCTGGCCGCCACCTTCGGACTCAACCACTCCGGCGGCCTCGGCCTGCCGCTGCAGGTCCTGCTGGGCCTGCTGGCCGCGGCTGGCCTGTTCGTGATGGCCGGCGCCACCCCGGCCGCGCTGGGCCTGCTGGCCGACATCACGGAGAGTCACCCCGCCGACCGCGGCGCGATCATGGGCCTCTACTCGGTCTTCCTGGGCGTCGGCCAGATCCTTGGGGCGCTGGCCTCGGGACCCGCCGGCGACTGGGCGGGCATCGACGGGCTGCTGGGCGCCAGCGTGGTGCTGATCATCATCGCCATGCTCCCCGTCCAGCGGCTGCGGAGCTCGGAGCACCTCATCGGCGCGCGGTAGGGTCGCGCGGTCGAGGACCGCGCCTCGCGGGCGCATCGGTCCCGCTATCCTTCACGCCCCATGCGCCTGTCCACGCTCTTCTTCGCCAGCCTGCGCGACGATCCGGCCGAGGCCGAGATGGTCAGCCACAAGCTGCTGGTGCGTGCCGGCTACGTGCGCCAGCTCGGATCCGGCATCTACACCCTGCTGCCGCTCGGCTTCCGCGTCCAGCAGAAGATCGCGCAGGTCATCCGCGAGGAGATGGATGCCATCGGCGGCCAGGAGATGGAGATGCCGGTCGTGCACCCGGCCGAGCTGTGGAAGGAGACCGGGCGCTACCAGAAGATCGGGCCCGAGATGGTGCGCTTCGCCGATCGCGGTGGGCGGGACATGGTGCTGGCCATGACCCACGAGGAGGTGGTGGCCGACCTGACCCGCGACCTGGTGCAGTCGTACCGCCAGCTTCCGGCGATCGTGTACCACTTCCAGACCAAGTTCCGCGACGAGCCGCGCTCGCGTGGCGGCCTGATCCGGGTGCGCGAGTTCGTGATGAAGGACTCCTACACGCTGGACCCGGACCTCGAAAGCCAGGATCGCTCCTACATGGCCCACTACCACGCCTACGAGAAGATCTTCCGGCGGCTGGGCCTGGAGACGGTGGTGGTCGGCGCCGACGTGGGCATGATGGGCGGCAGCCTGGCTCACGAGTTCATGGTCCTCAACGAGCACGGCGAGGACACCCTGGTCATCTGCCCAGGCTGCGGCTACGCAGCCAACCAGCAGATCGCCCAGGTGCGCAAGCCGGAGCCTCCCACGCCTGAGCCGAAGCCGACCGAGGAGGTACCCACGCCGGGGACCGACACCATCGCCTCCCTGGCCGAGCTGCTGGGGGTGGGGACCGATGTCACGGCCAAGGCCGCGTTCTTCATGACCGGCGATGGCCGGCTGATCACCGCCGTGGTGCGGGGCGACTTCGAGGTCAACGAGACCAAGCTCGCCAACGCGGTGCAGGCCATCCGCGGCCTGCGGCCGGCGCACGCGGACGAGATCCGGGCGGCCGGCATGGAGCCGGGCTACGCATCGCCGATCGGCGCGCACGACACGACGGTGGTGGTCGACGACCTGGTCGCGGCCTCGCCCAACCTGGTGGCCGGCGCAAACCGGCACGGGTACCACCTGCTCAACGTCAATGTGGGGCGCGACTTCACCCCCGACCTGGTGCTCGACATCGTCAATGCCCGCGCCGGAGATCCCTGCCCGCAATGCGGAACGGCGATCGAGCTGCGCAAGGGCATCGAGGTCGGCAACATCTTCAAGCTCGGCACCGACTACACCGAGAAGCTGGGCGCGACCTTCCTGGGCGAGGATGGCAGCCGGCACTTCGTGATCATGGGCAGCTACGGGATCGGACTGGGGCGCAACATGGCCTGCATCGTGGAGGCCCACCACGACGAGCGGGGCATCGTGTGGCCCGCCGCGGTCGCCCCGTTCGCGGCCCAGCTGGTCGTCCTGGGCGCGCGCAAGGACCCGGCGGTGGCGCAGGAGGCCGATGCTCTCTACGGGCGCCTGACCGATGCCGGCGTGGAGGTGCTGTACGACGACCGCGACGAGTCGCCGGGCGTGAAGCTGACCGACGCCGAACTGCTGGGCATGCCGCTGATCGTGACGGTGTCCACGCGCTCGCTGGCGGCCGGCGGTGCCGAGGTGACCCAGCGCGCCACGCGCGAGCGCTCCGTCCAGCCCATCGATGGCGTGGTCGCGAGGCTCACCGGGCGAGCCGAAGCCTGATGCCACGCGATCCCAACATCCCCGACGCGTTCGACGTCTACACGCTGGTCCTGCTGCGCCGTCCGCCCGAGGCGCCGACCATGTCCGAGGAGGAGCTGGACGAGCTGCAGGCAAGGCACCTCGCGTATCGCAGCGAGCTGCGGCGGCAGGGCGTGCTGGTGGTCAACGGCCCGCTGGGCGAGCAGACGAACGAGGCCTTCCGCGGCCTCTCGATCTTCGCCTGCGGCCTCGAGGAGGCCGCGCGGCTGAGTGATGGCGACCCATCGGTTCAGGCCGGTCGCCTTGCCTACGACCTCATGGAATGGTGGGTCGCGTCAGGCAGCCTGGCCTTCCCGGAGGCACAGGGGCCGGTCGGTGAGCGTCGGGTCATGCCGGACGACTGACGCCGCTCAGGCGTCGCGCAGCTGGGGGAAGACCTCCGCGCCCATGCGCTCCAGGCGTCTGGTATCCGACACACCGCGCATGCTGAAGATGACGTGCTGCGCACCTGCCTCACCCAGCGCGCCGAAGCGCTGCACCACCTGGTCCGGCGACTCGGTCTCCAGGTCGACGCCCTGCAGGCACGAGCGCTCGATCTCGTCGTAGGGCCGGCCCAGCCGCTCGCAATGCTCTCGCAGCACGGCGTACTTGTGGGCGATGCGCTCCGGCCCACCGAACACGTTGCAGGCATCCGCGTACTGCGCGACCAGCCGCAGCGTCTTCCGTTCCCCGCCTCCCCCGATCATGATCGGGATCCGCGGCCGGCTGAGCGCCTGGGGCGAGTTCAGCAGTCGCGTGGCGGTCACCCGCTTGCCCTCGAATCGCTCGCCTGAGCCGCTGCCGCCCGACCACATGCCGTGCGCCATGCGCAGGGTGTCCTCCAGCCACTCGAAGCGCTCGCCCAGCGGCGGCATGGGGAAGCCGAGCGCGGTGGACTCCTGCTCGTTCCAGGCGGCGCCGATCCCGAACCAGGCCCGGCCGCCGCTCAGCACGTCGAGCGTGGTCGTGGCCTTGATCCACAGGCCGGGCGCGCGGTAGTGGATGCCGCCCACCATCAGCCCCAGTCGCGCGCGCTCGGAGTTGGCTGCCATGAAGCCCAGGGCGGTCATGCCCTCCAGCATCGGCGCCTCGGGCGGCCCGCCGCCACGGATCTGGAAGAAGTGATCCATCACCCAGATCGAGTCGAACCCCGCCTCGTCCGCGGTACGCGTGATCCGCGCCAGCGTGGGGCCGATGGCGGCTGCGCCGCCGGGCCAGGTGAAGTTGTTGACCTGCAGCCCGAACTTCATGCCGCAAGTATGGGACGCCGCACCCGTGCCTTCCGGCGGGCGGCTGGTGGTCTAGCGCGCCGCCGTGCTCAACGCGGTGCCTGATGGATCGTCCACGACGACGCGATTGCGGCCGGCCCGCTTGGCCTGGTAGAGCGCGACGTCGGCGCGGCGCAGGAGGCCCAGCGGATTGCCGGCGCTGAACCGGTCGGCCACCGCCACGCCGGCACTGACGGTGAGGCCCCACGGCGCGCCACTCGGGTCGTCCTGCACCGCCAGCCGCACGCGTTCCGCCAGCGCGGCCGCGGACTCACGATCCCCGCCGGGAATGAGGATGAGGAACTCCTCACCGCCATAGCGGAAGACCATGTCGTCGCGACGCACGGACTGCCGCAGGATGGCGCCGACCCGGGCCAGCGCCTCGTCACCGGCAAGGTGGCCGTTGCCGTCGTTGAAGGCCTTGAAGTGGTCAAGGTCAAGGAGCACGGCCGCCAGCCGCGTGCCGGTCAGACCCAGGA
>DASSNI010000200.1:0-2490 GCA_035701385.1 Candidatus Limnocylindria bacterium
GCAATCGGCAGCAGCGTGGTGGCGTACGTGCCGCCCAGCTGGGCCAGTGGCGCCGGCCGGCGGGCCGGATCCCGGATGGCGCGCGTCAGGGAGGCTGCCAGCCAGAAGGCGGCAAGGAACAGCAGCCAGGTGCCGACCAGGCCGACGGTCTGGATCAGCAGCAGCGCATTCAGCACGCCGACCACGTCGAGCACGGCTGGGAAGATGGCATTCGCCAGCCCGCCCCAGAATGTCGTCTCCTTCAGCCCGTCGAAGGTCACGCCGGCCAGCGCCAGCACGATGAAGGCGACATCCGAGCCCTTGACCCTTCGCACCTCGGTCAGGCCCACGAACCACGGTCGCAGCTCGGCGCGCCGCTCCCCGGGCTCGGCCGCGGTGGCGCATTCCGGGCAATCCACGCAGCGGTTCGGGTCGCATGCCTCGGCGCATCCGTCGCACACCTCCGGGTCCACGGCCCGCCTGCCGAGGGGCCCGATGCGCCCGAACCAGCCGGCCAGCACCTCGAACAGCTCGGCGTTGCGCAGCCACGCCACGCGGCCGAACACCAGCGCGCCGGCCAGGGTGAGCAGCGTGTAGCCCAGCAGCAGGGTACCGATGGTGATCGGCTCGTCGTTGCCCGGCAGGATGAGCTCGCACCACAGCGCGATGAACAGAAAGGCCACCGCCGGCCAGCGGCCCAGGCCGGCTGGGTAGGCGACGCCCAGGTCGCCTCGCCTCGCGCCCGTCAGCCGCGCGGCCCCGGCGAGAAGGCCGGCCAGCGTGCGGAACGGGCTCAGGCTGGGCCACGGGTTGCCGAGCACCGCGGCGGTCAGCGGCACGCCGATCCAGATGCCGATCCAGAACAGCACCGCGGGCAACGGGGAGATGGACTCGGCCAGGTAGCCGGCCGCGATGGCGCCGAGCCACCAGACCAGCCCCAGGGCCTGCAGGATGCGCGACAGCGGGCGCGCTACGCCATCCGACACTGGGCGGGTCGCGTATCGCGCCTGCTCGCCCGCGGGATGCACCACCATCACCGAGACGACGAACGAGGCCGCCACTGCGAGGCCCGCAGCGGCCAGGTACAGGGTCAGCGGCACCGGCAGGGTGAACGCCTGGCCGATGGCGTGGCCGAGTGCCGGCCGGGGTGCTGCCAGTGCCAGGACCGCCGTGGCTGCAATCGCGGTGGTTGCGGCGGTCCGGCCCCTACGGGACATGCACGGTGAGCGTGCCGACGGTCAGCTCCTCCGATGCCTCGACCGTGTGCAGCGCGATCGGGAACTGGCCCGGGTGCACGGCCTGGAACGCGAGCTCGACCTCCTGGCCGGCACGCACCTCGCGCGCGCCCAGCAGATCGTCGTAGCCGTGCAGGTGCAGGATGCCGTCACGGCCCACGGCAATGGTCAGCGCGATCTGCTGGTTCTGGCAGACGTCGAAGGTCGACGGGTCGAGCCGGTCGCCCTCGAGCGTGGCCTGCAGGCTCACGCTGGGGTCGTGGCAGGTCGCCGGCAGCCCCTCCGCCGGCACGCAGGCGGCGAGTGCCACTGCCACCAGGAGAGCGGCAGCTGAACGCAGCCCGGGGAGCTTCATGTCCTCAGCGAACGGTGGCGAGCCGGCGGCCGAGCAACACCATCCCGGCCAGCAGCAGCATCACGCCCACGGCAGTCGCCAGGGGGCTGACCGGCGCAGGCAGCGCCGTGTCCGGGTGCTCCTCGCCGCCGGTGGCCTCGGGTATCTCCTCGTCGGCGTTGAAGCCGAAGCTGAACGTGCCATCGATCTCGTGCCCGTCAACGCCGGCCACGGAGTAGCTCACCGTATAGACGCCAGGATCCGAGATTTCCACGTCGCCGCGCAGCACGTTGCGATCGGCAACCGTCAGGTCCACCTCACCGCTGCCGACCTCGTTGCCGTCGACGTTGGTCACCGTGAAGCTGCTGTCCGCCGGGTCCAGCTCGTCGTCGAAGGTGATCGTCACCTCCGTCGGGGCAGTGTCGAGGTTGCTGCCGGCCTCGGGCGAGCTCTCGATGAGCTCGACGTGGGCCAGCGTCATGGCCGGAAACGCGGCGAGCAGGCCGGCCACGACGGCCGCGCACGCCAGACGCGCGATGGTTCGCATGCAGATCGGTCCTCCAATTCGCCAGGAAGGCGCGGCCAGAAGGCGACGACTCATGTGTCCGCCGCTCCGAAGGCGTCGCGCAGGTAGTTCACGAGATCCCATCGGTCCTTGTCGGACAGCGTACCCGCGAAGCCGGGCATCCCGCTCCCAACAGTGCCGACCGCGATGCGGTAGGCGAGCGCTCCATCGGTCAGTGCCGGTGCGCTCTCGGAGAGCGGCCGGAGCGCCAGGCCAGTGCGTTGGGCGGTCGGGCCATCACCCCTGCCCTCGGTACCGTGGCAGGCTGCGCAGTTGGCCAGATACAGCGACTCGCCCTGCTGAATCGATTCGGTGGTCGCCTCCTGAGAGTTGGCCCGTGCCTCGGCCGATGCGGGCGCGACGTTCACCGCCTGCAC
>DASSNI010000201.1:0-3671 GCA_035701385.1 Candidatus Limnocylindria bacterium
CGCGTCGCGGCCGGTGGCCTGCAGGTGGCCGCGGCGCGAGGCGCAGATCCAGACATCGGTCCAGGCCGGTGGGATGGCGAGGCCCTTGATCCAGGCCAGTGTCTCGCGATCCTTCACCGGTGATCCGTCGGCGCCCTCGTAGCGGAAGCCGCGGCCGGACCGCACGCGCCGGATTCCGGGCTGGCTGTCGGTCACGTATCGCAGGCCGGCGTCGGCGGCGGAAGCCTCTGGGTCGAGCGTCGGGGCGCGTCGGGAGCGGATGGTCATCGGCCGACCCCCTGCGCAAGTGGCGTGCCGGAATCAGTCGCCCAGTCGCCGCCCGAGCCACAGGATGCCCGCCACCGACTTAGCGTCGATCACGCGACCGTCCTCGATTGCGGCCAGCGCATCGGGCAGGCTCAGCCAGCTCAGCTCCACGTCCTCGTCCTCGGGCGCCTCGAAGCTCCCTTCGCGCAGGCCGGTGGCAAGGAACAAGGTCAGGCGCTCGGTGCAGAAGCCAGGCGCGGTGAAGAACGACGGCCCCGCTTCCCAGGTGTCGGCGGACAGGCCGCACTCCTCGCCCAGCTCACGGGCGGCAGTGGCCGCCGGATCCTCGCCCGGGTCCAGCGTGCCGGCCGGGATCTCGAGCATGGTGATCCCGGTGGCATGGCGCCACTGCGTCACCATCGCGACCCGCGCACCGTCCCAGGCCAGGATCCCCACCGCGCCGGGATGCTCCACGATCTCGCGCGTCGCCGTGCGGCCGCTCGCCAATGCCACGGTGTCGACGCGCAGCGAGATGAGCTTGCCCTCGAACGGGCGCTGGCTGCCGATGGTTCGCTCTTCCATGGGCCGATGCTAGCCGCTCACATCGGCCCGAAGGTACCGATGGTCGGCAGGGTGCCGCTGCCGCTAGCATCTTGCGCGGTGATCACCGTCGAGGGGCTTCGCAAGCAGTTCGGCCGCGTGCTCGCCGTCCACGATCTCAGCTTCGAGGTGGGGAACGGCGAGATCTTTGGGCTGCTCGGCCCGAATGGCGCCGGCAAGACGACCACGGTGCGCATGCTGGCCGGGCTCATCGCCCCGTCGGCCGGGAGCGCCAGCATCAACGGCCACGCCCTCGGCGAAGGGTCGCAGCCCATCCGCGCCATCACCGGCATCCTGACCGAGTCTCCGGGGCTGCACGAGAAGCTGACGGCGCGCCAGAACCTCGCGTTCTACGGCCGGCTCTACGGCCTGCGCGGGGGAGAGCTGCGGCGAGCGGTGGAGCGCTACCTGGGCGTAGTGGGCATGGCCGAGCACGCCGATCGGCGGGTGGGGGGCTTCAGCAAGGGCATGCGCCAGAAGATCGCCATCGCGCGCGCCATGCTGCACGAGCCGGAGGTCATCTACCTCGACGAGCCGACGAGTGGCCTGGATCCCTCCGCGGCCAAGACGGTCCGCGACTTCGTGGCCACGCTGCGCGAGCGCGGTCGCAGCATCGTGGTCTGCACCCACAACCTGGACGAGGCCGAGCGGCTGTGCGACCGGATCGGCGTCATGCGCGGCAGCCTGCTGCGGCTCGACACGCCGGCTGGCCTGCGCCGGCATGGCCGCGCCGCGACGGTGAGGGTCGGCCTGAACGGCGCGCGCCCGGCATCCTCGTTCCTCGACGCAATGGCCAGCCTGCCGTACGTGCGCGGCGCACAGGCGCGCAACGGATCGCTGCTGGTGGAGCTGGACGAACCGCACAGCGAGACGCCGGACCTCGTCTCGGCGCTGGTCACATCGGGCGCCAGGATCACCGGCGTGGTGGAAGAGGCGGCCAGCCTGGAGGACGTCTACCTCGAGCTGGTGGGGGAGGCCGGGGTCCGCGATGCGCGGAGCATGGGCCCTGACATCGGGCGTGACGAAGGCGAGGAGGCCCAGGGATGAGGCTGGCCTACGTGTGGGCGGTGTTCGTCAAGGAGTGGCGCGACCTGCTGAGCAACCGGCTGCTGCTGGGCGCGGTGGCGCTGCCGGCCTTCATCTTCGCGGCCATTCCCACGGGGTTGGTGTGGTTCATCGAGACCCACGACCTGGATCCCAACCAGCTGGAGCAGATCCGGCAGTACATCGTCAACTTCCCGAACGTCGAGGCCAAGACCGCGGCCCAGGCGTTCATCGTGCTGAACTTCATGGCCTACTTCCTCCTCATCCCGGCCATGGTGCCGATGGCCATCGCCACCCAGTCGATCATCGGCGAGAAGGTGGCGCGCTCGCTGGAGCCGCAGCTGGCCACGCCGCTGGAGGTGTCGGAGCTGCTGACCGGCAAGACCCTGGCGGCGGCGGTGCCCGCGGTGACGGCCACCTGGCTGGTGTACGTGCTGTACGGCGTGGTGAACGGCGCAATCGGCGATCCGAAGCTGACGATCTTCATCTTCACCGACGTGTGGCTGGTTGCCATGGCCAGCCTGGTGCCGCTGATCTGCATCTTCAGCGTGCTGCTGGGGATCGTGGTCAGCAGCCGCGCCGGCGATCCGCGGACGGCTCAGCAGATCGGCGGCTTCATCGTGCTGCCGATCATCGGCGTGGCCGTCTCGCAGTTCTTTGCCGGCAAGCCGACCTTCAGCATGGACCAGGTGCTCATCGGCGACCTGCTGGTGGCCGGGCTGATCGGCATCACCATCGTCATCGGCTCATGGGCCTTTGACCGCGAGTCGATCCTGACCCGCCTGGCGTAGCTGCCTGGCCGGCGAGCCTACCCGGAGCGAGGCCGGTAGGCTGAGTCCACGGCGGCATCCGGCTCGTCATCACGGAGCTCGTCCGCGGTGGTGCCGCGCTGCTCGGCCTCGACCTCGGCCTCGTACGGCGTGAAGCCGGAGCCCTGCGGCGTCCGTCCTTCGCGCTCCGCCTCTTCCTCGGCCACGCGGCGCTCGTGATCACTCTGCTGGTCGCCGGAGTGGTTGACGCTCTGATCGTCCATGGCTGGCGCCTCCTCTCGCGCAAGGCGAGAGGACTGCAGGTTGTGGACCAGCGCGCGCCTAGCCCTTGACGGAGCCGCCCAGGATGCCGCGCACGAAGAAGCGCTGGAGCCCGAAGAACACGACCAGTGGGAGCGCCATGCTGATGAACGCCGCCGCGGTCAGCAGGTGATACCCCTGGCCGAGCGAGTTGACAAGGTTGGCGATCGTCACGGTCATCGGCGCGACGGTCGGCGTGCCGCCGACCAGGATAAGCGCCACCAGCAGGTCGTTCCAGACGAACATGAACTGGAAGATGACCAGCGAGGCGATGGCCGGCACCGACAGCGGCAGCACCAACCGGAAGAAGGCGGTGGTCGGGCTGGCGCCGTCCAGGTACGCCGATTCGAACATCTCGCGTGGCAGCGCGCCGAAGAAGTTGCGCAGCAGGAAGATGGCGAACGGCAGGCCGAAGCCGGTGTGCGCCAGCCACACGGCAGCGAACTCGCCGGTTAGGCCGATGCTGGTCGTGAACTGCAGCACCGGAATCAGCACCGACTGCAGCGGGATGACCAGCAGGCCCACCACCAGGATGAACAGGATGTTGCGGCCTGGGAAGCTCATCCACGCGAAGGCATAGGCCGCGTAGGCGGCCACCAGGATGGGGATGACGGTTGCCGGGATGGTGATGAACAGGCTGTTCAGAAAGCTGAGCGCCATGTTGTTCTTGCTCAGCACGTCGGCGTAGTTGTCGAGCGTGAACTCGAACGG
>DASSNI010000202.1:0-10183 GCA_035701385.1 Candidatus Limnocylindria bacterium
CTGCAGGCGGCCGACATCGTCATCTACAAGGCCAGCCGCGTGCCGGTCGGCAAGGACCAGGCGGCCCACCTGGAGCTGTCACGCGAGATCGCCCGGGCATTCAACCGGCGCTATGGCGAGATCTTCCCGGAGCCCCAGGCGGTGTTCACCGATGCCCCGATCGTGCTCGGCACCGATGGGCAGCGGAAGATGAGCAAGAGCGCCGGCAACACCATCCCGATCTTCGCCGAGCCCGACGCCATCCGGAAGATCGTGATGGGCATGGTCACCGACCCGCTGCGCATCAAGCGCACCGACCCCGGCCGGCCCGAGGTCTGCAACGTCTGCCAGCTGCACCGCTACTTCGGCGGCGACTACCTGCAGATCCAGGACGGCGAGCGAACCGCGCGGACCGGCTGCGTTGATACCAAGCAGCTGCTGGCCGAGCGGATCATCGAGTACTTCCGGCCGATGCGCGCGAAGCGCGACGAGCTGGCCGCCGATCCGCAGGTGGTGGAGGACGTGCTGGCCGCCGGTGCCGAGAAGGTGCGGCCCCTGCTGCAGGCCACGCTGTCCGAGGTCCGCGAGGCGGTGGGCATCGGCCCCAGGCGGAAGGAGACCTGATGACCGGCGCCGGGCCAGTCCGCGGCCTGGGCCTTCGCGAGCAGCGCTGGCTGCTCGTCTTCCTGGCGCTCGGCTCCGCCTACTTCGCGGTGCTGCTGCTCCAGATGCTGTTCGCCTTCCTGGCCGGCTTCAGCCAGATCATCCTGATCCTGTTCCTGGCCTGGCTGCTGGCCTTCATCATGTCTCCGGTCGCCCGCTTCTTCGACGAGATCCTGCCCATCAACCGGCCGATGGCGGTGGTGCTCGCCTACCTGCTGGCCCTCATCGGCCTTGGGTTCGTGCTCTTCTATGCCGGCGGCGCCATCACCGTCGAGGTGACGCGTATCAGCGACGAGTTCCCCGAGACGGCTGTGCGCATCGAGGAGACGCTGGCGGGCTACCAGCAGACGCTGGGGCTCGACCGCTTCGGGGTCGACCTGGTGGGGCTGTTCCAGACCGCCCAGGCACAGGTCGGCAGCCTGACCGGCGCCATCTTCGACCAGGCCGAGGTGATTGCCGGCGCCACGCTGGCCACGCTGGGATCGCTGGTGCTGATCCTGATCCTGTCGCTGTACATGCTCATGGACAGCGAGCGCATCTGGGCCAAGGTCAACCGTGCCGTCCCGAAGCAGTTCAGCGACGAGATGGACATCCTGGAGGTCAGCGTGGCGCGCGCCTTCGGCGGCTTCCTGCGCGCCCAGATCATCCTTGCCGCGGTGCAGGCGGTGCTCGTCATGCTTGTCGGCACGATCTTCGGCATGCCGTACCTGTTCCTGGTGGGCACCCTCTCGACCCTGGCAATGCTGATCCCGTTCTTCGGGCCGCCGCTGGCGCTCGTTCCGCCCATCGTGGCGGCCTGGATCTACACGCCGGCCGGCTTCATCCCGGTGGTCATCATCCTGGTGGCGGTGCAGACGGTAATCGTCAACTGGCTGCAGCCGCGGCTGATGCAGGGCGCGCTGGGCATGCACCCCATCCTGGTGCTGGTCGGCCTGCTCGTCGGCGCGCAGGTCGCCGGCGTGTGGGGCGCGCTGTTCGGCATTCCCGTGATCGCAGTGCTGAACGTGTTCCTCAACCTGGCGCTGTGGTCGGAGCTGCCGAACGCCGCGCTTCCCGCCGACGAGCGGCTGGAGGACGTGCCGGAGGCGACCATGGTCAAGGTAGAGCGCGAGCAGATCAGCGACGAGACGCACCCGCACATCCATGTGCACCGCTCGCTGCGCGCCGATGGCACCGAGGAAGTGGACCTGGTGGTCGACGACGACCCGGAGCGTGCCTAGCCCAGGTCGATAGCCAGGTGGCGGCCGCTGCGCGTCGTCACGGCCTCCACCCGCACCCCGAACGTCCGGCCGATGAGCTCCGGCGTGAGCACCGCCTCTGGGGCGCCGTCGGCCGCGACCCGGCCCTCGTGCAGCACGGCGACGCGTGGAGCGAAGGCCGCCGCGAGGTTGAGGTCGTGCAGCACGGCCAGCACGGTCAGGCCGCGCGACGCGTGCAGCGCCCGCAGCCGCTGCAGCAGCGCGACCTGGTGGGCAAGGTCCAGGTGCAGCGTCGGCTCGTCGAGCAGCAGCAGCTCCGGCTCCTGGGCCAGCGCCATGGCGACCAGGACCCGTTGGCGCTCCCCACCTGACAGCTCGTTCGGGTAGCGGTCGGCCAGGTCGATTGCATCAGCGTCGCGCAGCGCGCGCTCGACGGCACGCTCGTCATCGGCGGTGGAGCCGAACAGGCTGCGCGCATGCGGCGCGCGGCCCATGGCCACCAGCTCGGCCACCCGGAAGCCGTCCGGCAGCTCCAGCTGCTGCGGCAACACCGCCACGCGCTGCGCCAGCGCCATCCGCGACCAGCCGGCGACCGGCCGGCCACCGACCATCACCTCCCCGTTGTCCGGACGGAGCGTGCCGGACAGCAGCTGCAGCAGCGTCGTCTTCCCGCTGCCGTTCGCCCCCAGCAGCGCCACCAGCTCCCCGTGGGCCAGCTCCAGGTCGACGCCGCGCAGCACCTCCAGCGCATCACGGCCGGGCCGCCGGTAGGCGAAGCGCACGCTGCGCAGCGTCGCCTGCGGGACGTCGACGGTGGTGGTCATGCGCCCAGCTCCACGCGGGTGATGCGACTGCGCCGCAGCAGCCACAGGAAGAACGGCGCGCCGATCAGCGCGGTCACCACCCCCACCGGGATCCCACCACCCGGCACCAGGCGCGCGCCGAGATCGGCCACCACCAGCAGCGCCGCACCCGACAGCAGGGATGTCGGCAGCAGGAGGCGATGGTCGGGGCCGATGAGCAGCCGCAGCAGGTGCGGCACCACCAGGCCCACGAAGCCGATGGTGCCCGACACGGCCACTGCCGCCGAGGTGGCCAGCGTGGCCAGCAGGGTGAGCACCAGTCGCTCGCGGCCGACGTCGATGCCCAGCGTGGCCGCCCGACCATCGCCGAGCAGCAGCGCAAAGCTGGCCAGCAGCAGCGGACCCGAGAACGCAAGCGACGGCCACGTGGAGTTGGCGAGCGAGCCCATCAGCCAGCCGAAGATGGCGCCCAGCGCCCGTCCGGACAGGAACATGAGCAGCGCCACCATGGCCGCCAGCACGGCCGACACCGCGTAGCCGGTCAGCAGCAGGGTGATGACCTGCACCCGGCCCGCGCTGCGCGCCACGGCGTAGACCAGCAGCACGGTGCCGAGCCCGCCGGCGAAGGCCAGCAGCTGCACCACCCCCAGTCCCAGCAGGGAGCTGCCCGCGCCGATCGCCAGCGCCGGCAGGACGAGCGGGGCCGCGATGCCGAGGGCCGCCCCGAAGCTGGCGCCGGCTGCCGTCCCGATCACGTAGGGATCGGCCAGCGGGTTGCGCAGCAGGGCCTGGAAGACGGTGCCGGCCATTGCCAGGCCGCCGCCCACCAGCATGGCGGTCAGCACCCGCGGCAACCGGATGTCGAAGATGATCTTCTCGGCGGTGGGTGCCCACGTCTCGGCCAGCGGCAGGCCGAGCAGCCGGCGCCCGAGGATGCCGGCGGTGTCCCCGAGCCCGACGTCGGCGCTGCCGGCCGCCACCGCAACGACCATGACGGCCAGCAGCAGAAGCCCGGCCCCGCCGAGCACCGCCACCGAGCGCGTGAGGCTGATCCCCAGGCGCAGGTCGCGGACGTCTGCGGTGGCGGCGCTGCGCATCAGCTGAACGCGTCGGGGTGGATGGCGCGGGCCAGCGCCTCCAGGCCGTCCACGATGCGCGGCCCCGGCCGCGTGATGAGGATGTCCTCGGGCAGCGGCAGGACGCGCCCGTCCTGCACCGCCGTCATGTCCTCCCATCCCTGCCGAGCCTGCACCGACTCGGCGGTGATCGAGGAGTCGTACGCGGCGTCGCCCAGGACGATGACCTGCGGATCGGCGGTCACCAGGTCCTCCAGCGCGATGGCCGTGGTGGTCGCGTCGCCGGTGATCGGATCGCCGCCCGCGATGTCGATCAGCGACTCCAGGAACGAATCCTCGCCGGCGGTGTAGATCGTGCCCTCGAAGATGCTGACCTCGTAGAAGACGCGGGGCCGCTCGGCACCGGCCACCGCCTCCCGCACCGCCGCCACGCGATCGGCCATGTCGGCCGTCACCGCGGCCGTCTCTGCCGGGGCATTCAGCGCGGCGCCTACCAGCTCGATGTCGGCCACGACTTCGTCCAGGCTCTCCGGATAGAGCGCCAGCACCGGGTAGCCAAGCTCGGCCAGCGCCTCGATGTCGGCGCTCGATGTCAGCTCGTTGCCGGCGGCCAGGATGAGATCCGGCTCGGCGGCGACTATCGCCTCGCGGTCGACCGGGCCGAAGCTGACAACGATCGGCAGGTCTGCCACGGTCTCGGCCACGTCATCGGGATAGCCGACCTGGTACTCGGGCACGCCCACCAGCTCGTCGCAGGATCCCAGGGCGCAGGCGATCTCCGTGTTCGAGGGCGCCAGGCTGACGATCCGCTTCGGCTCGGCCTCGATGGTGACCTCGCGGCCGGCGTCATCGGTGAGGGTCACCGGGTACCTCGTGGCCGGCAGTGGTGTCGGGGAGGCCTCCGCGGTCGGCGTTGCAGCCGCGGCACTCGTGTGCTGCGCGCTGCCGTCCGGCTGGCAGGCAGCCAGGCACGCGGCAAGGAGGAGGAAGTGGACGGGGACGCGAAGACGAGTGCGCATGGGTGATGCCTTTCCCTTTCACACGAGGGTTCAGACATCGCGACTCGGCTGGGCGACCTGGCTCCCGGACGATCCGCTGAGCGAATCGGCCCGGATACAGTTGCGGGACAGCGCCGGCCTCTCACCGGCTTCGCCATTCACCCGCCGGCCTTTCGGCGGCGGCACCTGTCGCGGGTCTTCAGTTGATGCGCGAATCGTAGCAAAAGGCCCGCCGGCCGATGGCGCAGGCGGGCCTCGGTCCCGGGTTGGCTGGACCTAAGCCGGGGCGCCGACCTCCACGTGGCCGTACAGCGGCGTGTCCCTGGCGGCGTCCGTCAGCATCGGGTCGAGCATCTTCTGGATCGCGAGGGTGTGCGAGCAGCCGCCCGCGGATTCGAAGAGGTGGCAGGTGCAATGCCAGGAATCGGCGTCGAGAGAGATCGTGTGGGTGCCGTTGTCACCGGCGAAGCTGGCGGTCAGGGCCTGGAACTTCACCCGATCCGGCTCGTGCGCGTAGCGCATTGCCTTCTCGACCTTGCCGATCATGCTCGAGTGCACGTCGCGTCTCCTCCCGGCGCCGGCACCCGGCGCCGCTTCTACGGCGCCCGTCAGTCCGTCGACCTGGCGAGCCGCTCCTTCAACATGGCTAGCAGTGTAACCGGGGTTGGGTCGGTCTGGTAGAGGATGGCCAGGTAAACACTCACCAGGTCGCCCATGGCCACCGCTTCCAGCGTTCGCGCCAGGGCCGACGGACCATCCGCCCAGTGCACGCTGCGGTTGGTGGCACGCTCGCCGAGGAGCTCCTCGACCACCCGGTAGCGTGCCGCGATGTGCTCCGGCTCGCCGGGCTCGCGAACCTCCACGACATACAGCGCGTCGGACAGCTCGCGCGGATTGAGGGTGCCCTCGATGGCGTTGTGGTTGGCTTCCGGCATCGGCTCGAAGGCGGCCCATGCCTTGGCGTTCTCGTTGAGCTGCGTCTTCCAGCGATGTGCGACCGCGGTCATGGCCCCTGCGCCGAAGATGATCGGGATGCGGCCGAACATCGCCCACGCCAGCTGCTTGGCCGGGTTCGCGTCCGTCTCCACGCCGGGCGAATTGCGCTCCAGCATGGCCTCCAGGTTCTCGACCGCCGGACCGAGCGGGTCGGGATCGGTGAGCAGGCCGGCCGCCGCCAGCAGCTCGTGGAGCAGGCCGACGCCGTAACCGATGGCGGCGCGCGGCTGGCCGGGCTGCTCGTAGCGCAGGTACGGCGTGCCATCCGATTCCGCCTGGCGCCCCAGCGCGCCGCCCGTCGAGGCCACGATGAGCGGCAGGCCGCGACGCCGCGCCTCGGTGGCACCGGAGAGCGTCTCCACCGTGTCGCCGGAATGGCTGGCCGCCACCACCAGCGTCCGCGCCGTGGCCCAGTTCGGCAGGCCATAGTCGCGATGCACCACCAGCGGCACCCGCAGCCGCTCGCCGGCGATCCCCGCCACCAGCTCCGCCCCGATGGCCGAGCCGCCCATCCCCAGCACCAGCACCGCGTCGACGTCACGGTGCCGCTCGTCCAGCTGCACGGCGCCGGCCACGCGGCGCGCGAGGGCCAGCTGCCGCGGCATCTCGCGGACCTTGCCGAGCATGTCGGACACGTCGATGCGCTTCATCACCGCCGGATCGTCGAGCGTGATCGCCTCGTCGAACTGCGGCGGCGACTGCGCGTCGTCGTCCTGCCCGTCGTCCGGCCGGCGCCCCGGCTCCTCGTCGGGGTGCTTGTAGCCGAAGAAGTCGCGGGCATCCATGCTCAGGCGGCCACCCCGGCTGCGGCGATGGTGCGCCCCGCCTCGAGCAGCGCGTCCACATCGTCCGGCGTGCGCGCCTCGACGTAGATCCGCAGCAGCGCCTCCGTGCCGCTGAAGCGGATCAGCAGCCAGGAGCCGTCGTCCCGGTAGAACTTGAAGCCGTCGCCGGTCTCCAGCGCCTGGCGACGCTCCACGGGCCGTCCGGCCAATGACTCCGGCGCCTCGTGCTCCAGGCGCGCCAGCGTATCGGCCTTAAGGGCGTCGTAGCCCTCGCGCAAGAACCGGATGTCGATGCGGTTGTAGTAGCTCGGTCCCGCGAGCGCCTGCAGCTCGGCCAGCACCTCGGAGGCCCTCTTGCCCTTCGTCAGCCAGAGGTCCATCAGGAACAGGCCGGACGCCAGGCCGTCGCGCTCCGGGATGTGCATGCCGAAGCCGAAGCCGCCTGACTCTTCGCCGCCGATGACCGCGTTCGTCTCCGTCATCTTCGGACCGACGAACTTGAAGCCGACCCCGGTCTCGTAGGCCTGCGTGCCGTAGATCTCGGCCAGCCTCGGTGCCATGGAGGTGGTGGTGACGGTATAGACCGCAGGGCCGATCTGCCCCCGCACGTCGAGCAGGTACCAGTACAGCAGGCCATACACCTGCAGCTGGTTGACGAACACGCCCTCCTCGGTGGCCATGCCGACCCGATCGGCGTCGCCGTCGAAGGCGATGCCGATGTCGGCGCCCCAGCGCGGGATCTCCTCCAGCCAGGCGTCGACGTTGGGGCGTATCGGCTCAGGATTCACCCCGCCGAAATACGGATTGCGCTCGGTGTGCAGCTCGCGAACGGTGAGCCGCCCGTCGCCCAGCAGCCGGGTGTACCAGCCGGCGCCCGAGCCGTACAGGTTCTCCACCAGCACCCGCTTCTCCGCCGCGCGGATGCGATCCAGGTCGACGATGCGCTCCAGCTGGGCGCGGAACTTCGGATACGGGTCGAAGGTCTCGACCATCCCCGCCGCCACGGCATCCGCGTAGTCGCGGCGCGGCGGCAACTCGTGCTCGCCATGCGCGTCCATGGTGGCCTCGATGGCGGCCAGCATCTCCGGGGCGGCAGCGCCGCCGGTCTCGGCCTTGACCTTGAAGCCGTTGTCGGTCCACGGGTTGTGGCTGGCGGTGATGACGATCCCGGCGCCCGCGCCCAGCTCGCGGGTGAAGAAGCTGCCGACCTGTGTCGGCACCGCCTCGGGTGGCGTGAAGGAGCGGATGTCGTGCGCGGCCAGCACCTCCACGCAGGCCTGGGCGAAGAACTCGGAAGCGAAGCGGCGGTCGTGGCACACCACCACGCCGCGGTCGGCGGCGCCAGTCTGGCGCAGGTATTCCGCCACGCCGCGGGCGCAGCGCCGGACGTTATGGAAGGTGTAGTCCTCGGCGATGGCCGCGCGCCAGCCATCGGTCCCGAACTTGATCTTCGTCACGTCCCGGTGATGGTAGCGGCAGATGGCCGCGGGGCACAGCGGGGCATCAAGCGTTCGGCCGGCCCAACTCCCCATCGGCCAGCTGCTGGAGCCGTTCCAGCTCGGCCTGCAGCTCCGCCAGCCGTGGCTTGATGCGGTCGCGCGGCGCCAGGCGTAAGACCGCGCCCTCGTGCACGCGCAGGCGGCCGAAGGGCAGGGCGACAATCATCCGATCCCACCGACCGCCGAGGCGCACGGGCGGCCGCGAGGACACCGCCCAGGGCTGGATGGGCAGGCCGGACTCGCGCGCCACGATCAGCACGCCGGGCTTTGCCACGCGGTACGGACCGAACGGCCCGTCGCAGCTGACGACAAGTGAGCGCCCCTCGCGTCCCAGGCGGGCCATCTCCCGCGACAGCGATGTTGCCTCCCCACGGGTGGCAGCACCCTCGTCCGGCAGCGTGACGACGTCCGCGCCCATGGTCCGCAGCATGGTGTTCATGACGATGCCGCGGAAGCCGCGGGTGCTGAAGACGACCGGGCTCCGATCGCGCCGCAGCTTCCAGGCGGCGATGGCGGACACCAGGTTCGACTCGTGCCAGATGGCGAAGATCGCCTGCTCCTGGTTGATCGGGGCGCCGGCGGTTCGGGCGGTGGCTCCCACCAAGCGAACGTAGAGGGCGAGCAGCCGGCCGAACAGGCGCGCCAGCCAGGCGAAGCGGACCCGCCCCTCCAGGGGCGCGGCGGGATCAGTGCCGGTGGACATCGGCCCTAGAGGTACTGGTCGCCGGTGGCGGCGCTGATCTCTTCAAGGACCTGCTTGATCTCCTCCGCCCTGTCGGCGGCGCAGACGAGCAGCGCGTCGGGCGTGTCAACGATGATCACGTCCTCCAGCCCCACCGTCACCGTCAGCCGCTCGCCGCCGTGGACCAGCACGTTGCGGCTGCCACGGTCCAGGTGGCGTCCGCTGGCTACCAGCGAGCTGCCGCTCTTGCCGGACAGCGCCTCCAGGAGGGCGGACCACGAGCCGATGTCGCTCCAGCCCGCCTCCAGCGGCACCACCGCCACGCGGCCCTCGGCCGCGGCGGCCTCCGCCACACCGGCGTCGATCTGCACGGCGGGGATGGGATCGAGCACCTCGCGCACGTCGCTCATCCACCCCGGGGTCCGATGCAGCGCCGCGATCCGATCCAGCGCGCCGGCCAGCTCCGGCTGGAAGCGCTCCAGCGCCTGGCGGAAGGCGTACACCCGCCACACGAAGATGCCGGCGTTCCAGAGGTAGCCGCCCTCCGCCAGGAAGGCTGCTGCCTGGTCGGCATCGGGCTTCTCGACGAAGCGCTCGACCAGGGCGGTGGCCACGTTCTGGTGCAGCCGCTCCCCGACCTTGATGTAGCCGTACCCCGTGGCCGCGTGCTTCGGCGGCACACCGAGCGTCACGAGGTACCCACGCTCGGCGGCGGTGATCGCCTGCCGGATCGCGTCCTCGAACGCGGACTCATCGGCCAGGTAGTGATCGGCCGGCAGGACGATGGCCACCTCGTCTGATTCGCGGCGGGCCAGCACGGTCGCCAAACCGGCAGCCACGGCGGTCGACCGGGCGAGCGGCTCACCCAGCACGTTGTCGGCGGGCAGCTGCGGCAGCTGCTCCTGGGTGGGGCGCACGTGGGCCTGCGAGGTGATGACGTAGATGTCGTGCGGCTTCAGCAGGCCACCCAGCCGGGCCACGGTCTGCTGCAGCAGGCTCGTCTCGCCGGTGAGCGCCAGCAGCTGCTTCGGTGAGCGACGCCGCGACAGCGGCCAGAGCCGCGTGCCGACGCCTCCCGCCATCACGATCGCGAACATCGACCTGACCGTACCACCTCGCGAGGAGGTCGGGGCCGCGTCAGGGTTGCGCGCCTCCCTCCGCCTCCAGTGCCTCGCCCAGCTCCTGGGTGCGGCGGTAGGCGGCCCACACCGCATCGGACAGGACGGTGCGCAGTCGGCCCTTCTCCAGCTCGTAGATGGCCGCCGCGCTGGTCCCGCCCGGCGAGGTGACGAGATTCCGCAGCTGGGCGGGGTGCAGCTCCGACTGCGCGGCGTACTCGGCGGAGCCGATCAGCGTCTCGACCACCAAGTCGTGCGCCAGCTCGCGCGGGAAGCCCATGTGCACGCCCGCGTCGATCAGCGCCTCCATGACGGCGAACAGGTACGTGGGGCCCGTGCCCGAAAGGGCGGTGGCCATGGCCACGAAGGTCTCGTCGGACACTTC
>DASSNI010000203.1:0-7048 GCA_035701385.1 Candidatus Limnocylindria bacterium
CCACGTCGCGCAGCCGGTCCTCTGCCGACGGCTTGCGGAAGTGGAGCGTCAGCCCATCGCCGGAGCGCCGGGACTCGCGGTGGATGACGTCCACCAGCTCCAGCCCGGCCGCGGCCCCGGCGGTAGCCAGTGCCAGCAGCCGATCCGGGTCGTCCCCCTCGATCATCACCACGAACCAGCCATCCGGCTTCAGGGCGCCGGCCGCCGACGCAACCGCGTGCCGCAGGGCGGTGGCCTGCGCCCCGTCCGAGCGCGCCGGCGCGGATCCGAAGAGCGGCTCCAGCCGCAGCGTCTCGGCCGCCTCGCGCCCGATGAGCCAGGCCGTGGCCAGGTACTCGAAGCTGAGCTCGTCCACGCTCGGCGCGTCGGCCACCGAGGAGAGCACCATGTCCACGTGGTCCGGCGGCAGGTACTGGCCGATCACGGCCGGCCGGCAGCGGATCCACAGCACGTTGGCGGCGGCCATGCCGCCCAGCTCCTCCAGGCCGGCGGCGAAACGCGCCGTTCGGCGGTCGCGGCCCAGCGCCGCCACCGCGATGCGCACGTCCTGCACCGCTGACTCGAACAGCCGCCAGACGTTCACCTCCCGTTGGAAGCGCGAGGCCGGCTGCCGGACGTGTCCGCCGCTGATGCGCAGCGAGGCCACTCGCCCCGGATAGCCGTTCAGCCGGCTGGCCGGCAGCAGGCACGCGGCCAGCGCCAGGCGGAAGACCGCGGCCAGCGCCGGGTCGCGCATCTCCGCCTCGATCTTGTTGGCGATGGTCTGCATGGCATACAGGTTCCGCGGCGTGTAGAGCTCCAGCAGCTCGTCCACCAGCTCGGTGTGCCCGTCCAGCACGGGGAAGCGCTCGTGTAGCTGCTGGTAGTGCGGCGCGGCGTGCTGGTCGACAGCGGTCAGCTGCGGCGCGCCCGGCTCCGGCAGGACGGTGGAGGCGAAGCGTGGTCCATCGGGTTCGGGGCGCACCGGCGCCTCGGCCTGCAGCGGTGGGGGCGGAGGTGGCTCGCCCTGCTCGCCGATGGGCGCCGCCGGGTCCTCGTCCAGGGATGGGGCGGAGGTCAGCCCGACAGGAGCCGGCGGCAGCTCATCCTCCGCCTCCGGCTCCGGCTCGCCGATCTCCATGGCGATCGTGGTGTCGGGCCGGCTGATGCCGAGCTTGGCAAGGTCGATCTCGTCGACCGGCGCCACGCGCTCGGAGGGTCCGCCGACCGACAGGTCGCAGTTGGCGCAGCGGTAGATCTTGCGACCGGGCGCATCGGCATCGCGTGGCCAGATGAACTGCTCCGCCACCACCGGCCGGCGGCAGGTGGCGCAGCGCGTGGCGTACAGCTCCTCGATGTGCTGCCGCAGCGGCACATCCACGCGACGCGAGGCGGCCAGGCTGGCGAACGCCGCCTCGATGGAGCCGGCGTCAGGCGTCAGCAGGAATGCCTGGGCGGCCAGCTGGGCGAAGGGGCTGGGGTCGGCTGCCACGGCTCGCATGCCGGCCGCGATGGCGCGACGTGCCGTCCAGCCGGTGCCGGCCCACGGATCCAGGATCGTGTCCCCGGTGCGGGCGTACGAGGCCAGCTCGGCGTCGAGCTGGTTATCGGCTGGGGACGGGAAGTAGCGCTCCAGGAGCGCCAGGCCGGGGAGGCGACGCGGAAGGACGACGTGGTCGAGTCGCTTCCGTTGGGCCTCGCCCATCGGGCCTCCTACGGTTCCTCGAGCAGCTCCTCTTCGAGCTCAGGCTCGGCCGAGAACTCCGGCAGGCTGGTGTCGAGCTCCTCGACCTCCTCCGGTTCCTCCTCGAGCTCCTCGCTCTCCTCTCCCTCGTCATCGTAGCGGAGTGCACTGCCCCGAATGTCGGGTCGCACGCTCGTCGGTCGGGCCGCGGAGCTGCCCGGGAAGGAGACCTTGCCGAAGTTGTCGGGGTGGGCGAACGTCTCGCGGATGATGATCCGCACCTCGTCGGCGCTGACCACGGTGATCGCCGCCTCGTAGCGGTTGCCGCCCTTCATCAGCTTGCCCAGGCGGGCGCCGACGCGCGGCTCCACCTGGCCGACCTGCACCTCGCCGACGCGGGCCACCAGGACGTCGCCGTCGAGCACCAGGTCCACCGCGTCCCCCGGCGACAGCGGCGCCAGCTGGCGCGCCGGGCCGAGGTTGATGACGCGGGCGTGGCCGGTCTTGCCCATCTCCTCGATGAAGTCCGCAGCCGACGCCTTCTCCGGCTTGCCGTTGCCGTTGGCCGTGGTGCCGTCGCCCCCGCCGAGCAGCACGCGCAAACGCGCCACGTTCCGCTCGGCGATGCGGTTGGTGGCGTCGCGCGCGAGCGCCTGCTCGTACGCCTCCAGCGCCTCAGCGTGCCGGCCGAGCTCGGCCAGCGCCTTGCCCAGGCGGTTGTAGCCGTCGGTGTCTGGGCCGAGCTCCAGGAGCTGCCGATTCGTCTCGACAGCGGCCTCCCACTCTCCGTTGGTGGCCTGGGAGATGGCCGTCTCCGCCAGCTGTCGGCGCTGGCGCGTGGTCGTCTCAGTGTCTCCAAGCGTCATGGCGTGGCTGGTCTCCCCGCAGCAATGCGGTGTGGGAAATGCGCAGGAATTGGCCCTTCGGAACCGCCGCCCGGCCCGAGGGCGCCTTGTTGTAGCACCGGCCGATAGGGGTGTCAACGCGAGCCGTCGCCAGGCGAGGTCCGGCTCGCGCCCCGGGCGTCAGGCCCCGTGCAGGAGCAGTGCCACCACCAGCCCGAGCACCGCCAGGGCGCCGAACTCCAGGATGACCGACCGCGCCGAGGCGCCGCTGTCCAGCGCTTCGGCAGCCCCGGCCCAGGCGTGGAAGCCGAGGCCGATGACGGCAGCGCCCACCACGCCGGGCAGACGCAGGAGGCCGACGGCGGCGGCGATCTGCGCGATGGCCACCACGTGCAGCGTTGCCTGGCCGACTGCCTCGATGCCCGTCCGTCCCCGTGTCTCGGCAGCGCGCAGGGCGGCCACCGAGACAATCATCAGCAGCGGGATGAGGCCCGGCGGCCAGGCGTCCACCGGCACGAGGGCCGACAGCCCCGCCGCTCCGGCGAACACGATGCCGACCAGCGCCAGGTCGAGCCCGACGCGCCGATGGCCTTCGGCCAGGTCGAGCTCCAGGCGCACCACGACCCACAGCAGCAGGGCGGCAACCGGCGCCAGCAGGAGGCCGATGGACGGGACGACCAGCCGCCCGAAGAGCGTCATCGCCACGCCGGCCGTGGCCAGGGTCGCGTAGCGTGCGAAGCCGAGCTCCGGCTGCGCGGGGCCGATAAGCCACACCGCCCCGAGCCCGCCGATCGCCAGCTGTGCCGCGACCATGACCGCCAGCCAGAAGGGCGACAGCAGCCAGCCGGCGGCAGCCGCGATCGTCATCAGGGTGGCGATCAGGATCGCCTCCGGGTGCTGCACCCGGGCGAGCACCTTGGCCAGCGCCGGCTGCCGCCTGCTGAGGCGCCCCATCACCGCAATGACTCCAGGAAGGCATCCGCGTCGAGCGTGCCGGCCACCCGGTCCGGGGTGACCCACGCACGGCGCGCCATCGAGACCGCGTAGTCGAGCTGGGACAGCTCCTCCGTCCGGTGGGAGTCGCTGGCCAGCGTGATGCGCACCCCGGCATCAACCGCGGCGCGCCCCAGCGCGTCGTCCATGTCGAGCCGTGGGCTGCCGTTCATCTCCAGCATGGTGCCCGTCCGCGCAGCCGCCTCGAAGATGCGCGGCCAGTCCAGCGGCATCGGGTCGCGGCGGTTGACTATCCGACCGGTGGGGTGGGCGATGATGTCCACGTTCCGATTCGCGATGGCGGCCAGGGTGCGGGCCGTCAGCTGCTCGGACGGCTGGTTGCGCGCCGTGTGGACGGAGGCGACGACGACTTCGAACTCGCGCAGCAGCTCATCGGGGTAGTCCAGGCTGCCGTCGGCGCGCACCTCCATCTCCGTGCCATGCAGGATGCGGAACGGGGCAAGCTCGGCGTTCAGCCGCGCGATCTCGGCGCGCTGCTCGGTGATCCGCTCCGGCGACAGCCCGCGGGCGATGCCGAGCGACGGCGAGTGGTCGGTGAGCACCATCCACTCCAGGCCGCGATCGCGAGCGGCGCGGGCCATGACCGCGATCGAGTCCACGCCATCGGACCAGTCCGAGTGCACGTGGGTGTCGCCGCGCATCTCCTCCTTCGCCACCGGGGTCGGCAGCGTGCCGCGCTGGGCGGCCGCGATGACGTCGGTGTCCTCGCGCATCTCCGGCGGGATCCACGGCAGGTCCAGCCGGGCGTACACCGCCTCCTCGGTGGCGTCGAGCAGCAGCTCCCCGGTCTCGACCACCTTGAAGCCCTTTTCCGACAGCGACAGGCCGCGGTCGAGTGCCATGCCGCGCAGCGCGACGTTGTGCTCCTTGCTGCCGGTGAAGTGGACGAGGTGGCTGCCCCATGCCGCCGGCGGGCAGACCATCAGGTCCACGCGCAGGCCGCTGCCGGAGAGCACGATGCTCGACTTGTCCACGCCGGCAGCCAGCACGCGGTCGACGTCGGTCATCGCGTCCAGCGCGGCGATCAGCTCGGCCGGCTGCTCGGTGGCGGCCAGCAGGTCCAGGTCGCCGATGGTCGGCTTGCGGCGCCGCAGGGAGCCGGCCGGCTCGAGGTGGACGACGCCCGGCACGGCGCGCAGGTGCGCAAGGAGGCCGGCGATCATCTCGTCCGCCTCGTGCAGCAGGACGCGGCTGATCTTGCGCTCCATGTGGGCGATGCCGGCCAGGATGTTCTGCTCGGTCCGCTCGGAGAGGCCCTTGATGCCGCGCAGCTGGCCGTCCGACGCGGCGGCGCGCAGCGCATCAATCGAGTCGATGCCGCGCTCGTCGTGCAGCAGCTTCACGGTGCGTGGCCCGACGCCGGAGATCTGCAGCATGTCCAGCAGGCCCTGCGGCACCTGCAAGCGCAGCCTGTCGTAGTAGGCCAGGCTGCCCGTCGTCGACAGCTCGGCGAGCTTGGTGGAGAGCGCCGGCCCGGCGCCGGGAAGCTTGGGCGGCGTGCCGCGGCGGTACAGCGCGGCCACGTCCTCCGGATAGCGCTCGATGGCGTCCGCCACGCGCCGGTAGGCCACGGCCTTGTAGACCACCTCGCCCAGGATCTCGAGCATGTCGCCGATCTCCCGGAAAATGCGGGCCAGCTCGGAGTTGGTCAGCAGCGCATCGTCGGAGCGCGTGATCGCGCGCGGTCGGGGCATCGCCTGAATTCTACGGGCATGCGAATGGCCGACCCCGTTGGGGATCGGGCCATTCGGCTGTTGCGCGAGTGCCTAGGCGGTGCCGCGCAGCGCCTGGCGGATGCGGCTGACGAGCGAGCGCCCGCGCCGCCGACGGATCACGTCGGTCGAGCGCCGGCGGCGGGCCGCCTCCCCCAGCAGCTCTTCCTGCCGAAGCGCAGCCAGCAGGCCAAGGTATCCAGCTCCTCGGCTCATGTGGTGCCTCCGTTCCTGTCCCTCACGTCCAAACCGCGAGTAACTTGTGATGTAGTGAGAAATGGTTACACCCGCATGGTAGGCCTTGCGGAATAACTTGTCAAGAGGGGTATACTGGTTACCCAATGCCTGGACGAACCACCATGCCGGCCGAGCCGGCCGAAACCACCGCGCTGTTCGCCGACTTCGCGAACACGCTGTCGCACTCCCGCGGCGTGGCGCATGACGACATCCCGGACGCAGACGCGCTCCTCACCTGGCTGCGCGACAACGCGCTGATCAGCGAGCGCGGTCGCGCCACGGAGGCGGCCCGGCTGCGACGCAGCCCGGATGAAGCAGCCCAGCGCCTGACCCGTTTCCAGGAGCTGCGCCTCCTGCTGCACCGCCTGGCGGCGGAGCTGGCCGCCGACGGCAGCCCGTCGCCCGACTCGGTCACCGAGCTCAACCACGTGCTGCGCGAGGGTCTGCACTACCACCAGCTGCGTCGCGAGCCGGACCGCGCGCGCTACGCGGTGAGCCAGGTCGGCGACCGCCTTGACCAGGCGCGCGCCGCCATCGCCAGCTCGTTCGCCCACTTCGTGGCCGATGACGCGCCGGACCGGCTGCGTGTCTGCGCCAACGACGGCTGCCGCTGGATCTTCATCGACCGCTCCCCCACCGGTCGTCGGCGATGGTGCGACATGCGCACCTGCGGCAACCAGGCGAAGGCGGCGCGCCACCGCGCCCGCGCGCGTGGAGAACGACCGGCGGAGCGCTCGGGGGTTCCGCAACCCGTCGCCCACGACTAGAATCACCGCGCCCCCGCCGGCGCCGAGCCGGCCCGCGGGCGTGTGGAACCAGCACGAGGCAACGCGATCCATCGTGGACGCAGGGTCCAGTAGACGCGCGCGCCCGTGGCCGGGGCCGGGGTTGATCGCCTAGAGCACATCGACCCAGCCGACCACCGGCGCGGTGCAGGCGCGCGCTGCGCGCAGATGCAAGGTGGTCGACATGAACCTGGGTATTGGCCGATGACCTCGTCGCAGACGGCTGAGCTGCTTGCCGAGGTGCAGGAGCTCATCCGCGAGCGCGAGCGTGAAGGCGTGGCGGGCCTGGCGGAGCGCATCGGCGCCTCCGAGTGGGCCGACCTGGTGCCGGAGCTCGAGCCGAGCGAGGTCGCCGTCCTGCTGCAGTGGCTGCCCGACAGCGAGGTTCCCTCGCTGCTCGAGGAGCTGCCGCCATCCGAGGCGGCCCGCATCCTGCGCACCCTGGCGGCGCCCGAGGCAGCACGCCTGCTGGAGGACATCGATCCGGACGACGCCGCCGACATCGTCGAGCAGCTCGGTGAGCGCGACGCCGACGAGATCCTGATCCGGATGCGGCCGTCCGAGGCCGCCGAGATCCGGGAGCTGAGCCTGTATCCGCCGGACACGGCCGGCGGCATCATGACCCCGGCCTACGTGGCGGTCACGCGCGACGCGACCGCGGCCGAGGCGATCGCCGCCATCCGCCGCCTGGTCGACCAGGCGGAGACGGTGAACTACGTGTACGTCGTCGACGCCGAGCGGCGGCTGCTGGGCGTGCTGTCGCTGTACCGCCTGCTGCTGAGCCAGGCGCTC
>DASSNI010000204.1:0-3271 GCA_035701385.1 Candidatus Limnocylindria bacterium
TCACCACCGGGCGGCGTCGCCGCCGTGATCCGCCCCGCGACCGCGTCGACGAGCGTCGGACCGTGGTGCCCCGCCCCGGCGTGGACGACCAGGCCGGCCGGCTTGTCGACGATCAGCATCGCCTCGTCCTCGTAGGCCACGCGCAGGGGGATGGACTCGGGCTGCAGGCTGGTGTCCGGCGGCGCGCTGAGCTCGACGTTGATCCGCTCCCCGCCGCGCAGGCGGTCGCTGGCCCGCGCGCGCCTGCCATCGACCAGCGCGCGACCGTCGGATATCAGCCGCTGGGCGTGCGCCCGGCTGATGCCCGCCACGCCCGCCACCACCACGTCGAACCGGCCGGCAGCCGCAATGGCATCCACGCTCCGCGAGGCGGTCGCCTCGCTCACGCGCCGACCTCGCGCCGCGGCTGCTCGAAGAAGGTCAGGTACACCACCAGCGCGCCGATGCCCAGCACCAGCGACGCATCCGCCACGTTCCAGGTCGGCCAGCGCAGGTCGCCGATGCCGACCGAAATGAAGTCGGTCACGTACCCCAGCCGAATGCGATCCACCAGGTTGCCCAGCGTCCCGCCCAGGATCATGCCCAGCACCACGTGCAGCATGGCCCCGCGCCCACGGAACACGCGCTGGAAGTAGACGATCAGCGCCAGGGCCAGCACCGTGACCACCAGGAAGAACAGCTGCCCGCCCTGCAGGAGGCTGAAGGCCGCGCCGGTGTTGCGGACGTGCCACAGCATCACCAGGTCGCCGAGGATCCGGACCTGCTCGCCAAGGCCGATGGACGATGCCACCAGCGCCTTGCTGAGCTGGTCGGCCAGCAGCAGCACACCGGCCGTCAGGCCCATGACCGCCAGCTCGGCGCGCATCGGGCCGGGCGGCGACTGGGTGCTCATGGGCCGATGGTACGCGAAGGCCGCAGCCTCAGGCGCGACGCAGGGCAAGCCGCAGCGCGGCGCCGTCGGCGGGGAGCTCCTCGGTCGCCTCGGCGCCGTCCGGCGCTTCCGCGCCCAGGTGCAGCTTCACGGCCAGGATCTCGTCGGCAAGCCAGGCCCGATGCGGCTCGAGCGTAGCCAGGACGGCCGGCTCACCGCCGATCCAGGCCTCCACCCGATCGCTGATCTGGTAGCCGGCCGTCTTGCGCATGGTCTGCAGGCGGTGCGCCACCTCGCGCGCCAGCCCCTCTGCGGCGAGCGCATCGTCCAGCGCGGTGTCGAGCGCCACCAGCAGGTCGCCGTCCTCGGCCACCTCGTGCCCCGGCCTGGCCCGCGCGGTGAGCTGGAACTCGTCGGCCTCAAGCTCCACGCCGCCGACCGCGACGCGGCCGTCATCCAGCAGCCTCCAGTCGCCAGTGCGCGCCGCGGCCATCACCGCCCCGACCGCCGCGCCGCGCCGCGGGCCGAGGACCGGCAGCAGCGGGTACAGCGTGCGCTCGACCATCTCCGACTCGTCGGTCAGCACGTCGAGCGCCTTCACGTTCAGCTCGTCGAGGATCTCGGTCGTGAGCGCGGCGGCCACGTCCGGATCCGGGCTCAACTGTCCGCCGGCCGGTGCCGGCAGCTTGACCCGCACGCTCGACAGTGGCTGCCGCGTCCGCATGCCGGAGGCTGCCCGGGCGGTGCGACCCAGCGCGACCACCCGACGGGCCAGCGCCACCGCGCCCTCCAGCTCGCGATCGAGATCCGCGGCGCTCGCCTGCGGGAAGGCGGCGAGGTGCACGGAATCGGGCGCATCGGCGTCCACGGCCGTGACCAGGTTCTGCCACAGCGCGTCGGCCAAGTGCGGCACGAACGGGGCAAGCAGCCGTGCCGTGTCGACCAGCACGCGGTGCAGGGTGGCGTAGGCGGCGCGCTTGTCGTCGTCCAACTCGCCCTTCCAGAAGCGGCGGCGGTTGCGGCGCACGTACCAGTTCGATAGCTCGTCGACGAACGCCTCGATGGCCCGGGTGGCACGCTGCGCGTCGAAGCCATCGAGCGCCGCACCCACCTCGGCGCTGACCGCCGCCAGGCGGGACAGGATCCAGCGGTCGAGCAGCGTGCGGGCGGCCGCCACGCCATCTGCGGTATCGGCTCCGGAGTCTCCCGAAGGCGCCCAGCCGTCCAGGCGCGCGTAGGTCACGAAGAAGCCGTACGTGTTCCACAGCGGCAGGAAGAAGCGGCGCACCTCCTCGTGGGCCAGGTGGTAGCCGAAGTTCATGTTCACCGCCGGGTTGGCGGCGCTGAACATCCAGCGCATGACGTCGGCGCCGATCTTCTCGGCCGCGTCGTCGAACCAGATCGCGTTGCCCTTGCTCTTGTGCATCTCCTCGCCGTGCTCGTCGCGCAGCAGGGCGTAGCCGAACAGCGTCTTGAACGGCGGCCGGCCGGTCATCACCGTCGACTCGGTGAGCAGGGCATAGAACCAGTTGCGGAACTGGCCGGGGAACGATTCGGTCACGAAGTCCGCCGGGTACCACTCCGCCCAGTAGTCGCGGTCGCTGGCCCAGCCCATGGTCGACAGCCCCACGATCCCGGCGTCCAGCCACGGGTTGCCCACGTCGCGGATTCGCTGCGCGCGGCCGCCGCACGACTTGCAGGCGATCTCCACCCCGTCGATCCAGGGCCGATGCGGCGAGTGGCCCTCGAACTCCTCCCAGCCGGCCACCGCCCGCTCGCGCAGCTCGTCGTGCGAGCCGATGACCTCCCAGGCATCGCAGTCGGTGCACGTCCAGATGGGCAGCGCCAGCCCGTAGTAGCGCTTCTTGCTGATCATCCAGTCGGACATGTTCCGGAGCCAGTCGAGCTCGCGCTCCTCCAGGCCGATGCCCTCCGGCAGCCACCTGGCACTGCGGGTCGAGTCCGACAGCTCCGCCCGCAGCGGGTCCATGGCGATGAACCACTCGTCCACCAGCCGGAACACGGCCTGCGTGCCGCAGCGCCAGCACACCGGGTATGAGTGGCGGTACTGCTCGCGGCGCACCAGCACGCCCTTCGCCTCGAGGTCGTCGGCCACCTCGCGAGCGAGATCGGCGCCGTCCGGATCATCGGCTCCGGCATAGCGTCCCGACTGCCAGCCGAAGCCATCGCGGAACCGTCCGAACTCGTCGATCGGGTCGATGACCGCCAGGCCGAACTGCTTCGACAGCGCGAAGTCCTCCTGGCCGCAGCCGGGGGCGATGTGCACGATGCCCGTCCCCTCCTCGTCCGACACCTCGTCCCACGGGATGACGCGATGCTCCACGCCGGCCGCGGCGGGCAGCTCGTCGAACGGGCCGGCGTAGGCAAGGTCGACCAGCT